>NZ_CABVDF010000189.1:0-5625 GCF_902497045.1 uncultured Blautia sp.
AAAAACATGATTCGCTTATAATAAAGATATAACTATAGCATAAAGGAGTGAGGCTGACTACAGACACCATTTGTACAGAAGATAAGAATTTTGGAGGGCTACCAAAATAAAATATACGATCTGATAGCATTTCTTAAAACACATAAGACAAGGACTTGAAAGATGACAATGCAGAATACATAAGGAAAGGAATGTCTTATGGAAAATGGCACCATTTTTGATGATGTATTCCGGACAATGTTGGAAAAGATGCCGTATCTGGCAATTCCGTTAATTAATGAAGTCTTTGGAACTTCCTATCCGGAGGATATTGAGATTATACAAAAGAGAAATGAACATCAGACACAAAACGGCAGGATAATTACAGATTCCCACCTGCTGATCGCAAATCGAATTTATCATATAGAATGTCAGAGTACAGATGATGCTACCATGGTGATTCGGATGATCGAATATGATTTTGCAATCAGTCTGGAAAATGTACAGAGGGAAAACGGCAGATACCGCATGTATTTTCCGCAGTCATGCGTCCTGTATCTGCGAGGTACAAAAAGGAAGGATACGATAGCTGTGGAACTTGTAATGCCAAACGGTAATACAGTGGAATACACTGTTCCTGCCGTGCAGGTGCAGAGGTTTACCTGTAATGATATGCTCCAGAAGCATTTGCTGTTTTTACTGCCATACTATGTAATAAAATATGAACACGAAAAAAGACTGGACACAGACAGCAGGAAGTGGAAGCAATTTTTAGAAGAATATGCAGAAATTGAAAAATACCTGAAGGAGAGTTTCCTGGAAAAAGGAAACGAAAAAGCATACTGTGATATGATTGAACTGATTATTCGGGTTGCTGATTATGTGTTCAGGGACAAGGAAAATGTAAGGAAAGGATTTGGTGATGTAATGGGTGGAAAGGTACTGGAACTGGAATCAGATAAGCTGATCCAGAGGGGAATCGAACAAGGCATTGCCATGGAACGAAAGAAGACAGAACTTGAACGTCAGAAAGCAGAAGCAGAGATTCAGAGGTTAAAAAAGCTTTTGGAAGAAAAGAATAACAAACAGTAATTTTTGTAATACAATCGCCCCTATCTGGAAATGGATAGGGGCGATTGTACAATTATAATATTTTCCTTATAAATTCCTTATAATTATCTTTTATCCTGTAGGTACAAAAGGAAAAGCGGGCATTTGCGGAGAAATTTTCAACGCTAACATCCGTGATCTTAAAAAATATCTTACTTACAGGAGGGAAAAGATGAGTCAGAATATTGTCGAAATTAAAAATCTTGAAAAGTCTTTCAAAAAACAGCCAGTTTTAAAAAATATTTCTTTATCTATACCGGAAAATTGTGTTTATGGTCTTTTGGGGCCAAACGGAGCAGGAAAATCTACATTATTAAAGATGATAACAGGGCTTATGAGACCGGATTCCGGGCAGATTATTTTTCAGGGACATCCATGGAGCAGGAAGGATTTAAATCAAATAGGAGGTCTGATCGAAACGCCGCCTATTTATGAGAATCTGTCTGCCTGGGAAAATCTCAAGGTACGGGCATTGATACTGGGAGAAACAGAAGAACGTATGAAAGAGGTTCTGAAGACTGTGGATCTTACTGATACGGGAAAAAAGCCTTCGGGAAAATTTTCGCTGGGAATGAAGCAGAGACTGGGAATTGCTATTGCTCTTCTGGGCCATCCCAAGCTTTTGATTCTGGATGAGCCGGTGAATGGTCTGGATCCTCTGGGAATTCAGGAACTTCGTCATCTGATCCGCAGTTTTCCCGATCAGGGAATTACAGTTGTAGTATCCAGCCATATTTTAAGCGAAATTCAGCTGACTGCGGATTATATTGGGATTATGGCCAATGGAAGGCTTGGATATGAAGGGATTATGGACGAAAGTCAGGATCTGGAACAGCTGTTTATGAAAATTGTGGCAGCAGAGAGAGGAGCGAGATAAGTGAGTACATATTTTAAAGCTGAGAAAATGAAATACCGCCATACTTTTTTGTGGAAACTGATGATTCTGATGCCGGCGATAAGTGCTCTTTTGTCTGCTCAGCTGACGCATAATTATTTTGCAATGGATGGCTATAACTGGTGGTATATGCTGATGATGCCGGGATTTCTGGCTGTAGCCTGCGGACAGATTGGAGGAAAGGAGCATAAAAAACAGAATCGTACCATCTGGTCGCTTCCGGCAGACATGGGAAAGATCTGGGATGCAAAGATTCTGTTGTCAGCTATGGCAAGTGGCGTGGCTACTTTACTTTTGATGGTATTTGTGATTGTTGGCACAGCTGTCATGGAAAGAGGACTTCATATGACTTTTTTTAACGCACCAGCTGTATCAAATCAGATTCTTGCAGCGATACTGATCTGGCTTACTTCCCTGTGGCAGCTTCCTTTCTGTTTGTTTCTGGTGCAGAAAACAGGAGTGCTGGTCATGGTGATCATCAGTGTGGGACTGAGCCAGACTGCTGGGCCTCTTATGGCGCTGGAAAAGCTGTTTTTTCTTGTTCCGTATGGAATTACCCCCAGAGTTATGTGTCCTGTTTTAAAAACTCTGCCTAATGGTTTGCCGGCACAGCCGGGACAGATGACTTATACACCTCAGCTTATGAGTGTACCGGAAGCTGTGATTGGAGCAGTTTTTTCTCTTTTGTGGTTTGGAGTGCTCTGGTATTTTACCCGGAAATGGTTTCAAAGGCAGGTGGAAAAATAATGAGATTATTAAAAGCAGAATTTTATAAAATGCGCCGTACATTTTTGTACCCTATTCATGTGGCTGTTCCTTTTGTTGCCGGCGTTCTTTTTCTGGCGTGGACCAGGATCAGTGCACAGCTTCAGTTTTCTGTTTTTGTGCAGGCAGTGGGAGTTGCTTTTCCGGTACTGGCATCTGTGATCTGCGCCGGAAATGTGGATTTGGAGCTTTCCGGTCATCTTCAGGGATTTCTTATGACTACAGGAAAGAGGGAAAGTTCATTGCTGGCAAAATGGATGAGTCTTGAGATTCTTGCTTTTTTCGCGGTAATGGGTGCTGTGATTTTTTATGGAGCAGGCAACCGTCTGATATTAGGTGATATGGAAATACCGTTTTCTGTTTTTCTGAAAGCAGGAGTTTTTCTCTGGCTGGGAAGTCTGCCCCTTTATCTGGAGCATTTGTTTCTGAATCTTTGCTTTTCAAAAGCAGTGTCACTGGCTGTTTCCATAGGGCAGCTTCTGATCTCCGCGTTGTTTCTGACAGGACTTGGCCAGGGGAAATGGCAGTATGTTCCAAGCTCCTGGAGTTCTCGTGGAGCCTCGCTGTATCTTGCTGAAAAATTTAACAGAAGAGCAGCACTTGGAGCTGCCAGTACAGATCTGAGAGATATCTCCACCTGTATCTTGCTGGGAGTGATCCTTTGTGTCATAATCTTTATATGGTTTCATTTTTATGAAGGAAGACAGGATAATGATTAGGAGGAAAGTATATGTGCAGGATTCTGGCTGTTGATGATGATAAGGGGATTTTGGCAGTGATCCGCAAAGCACTGGAAAAGGAAGGTTATCTGGTAGATACACTGGATGATCCGGAAAAAATAGATCCGGAGAGACTAAGCGGCTATCAGCTGATCCTTCTGGATGTTATGATGCCGGGAACAGATGGATTTACAGTCTGCCGGAAGATACGGGAACAGGTGGACTGCCCCATAATTTTTGTAACGGCAAAAACAGAAGAAGGTGATCTGATCACCGGTTTTGGACTTGGAGCAGACGATTATATCAGAAAACCCTTTGGTCTGGGAGAACTGAGAGCAAGGGTAGCGGCTCATCTTCGCCGGGAAAATCGGGAAAAAAAACACCGGATTACATTGGGAGATCTGGAATTTTCTCTGCAGGCAAAAGAAATTTACTGTCAGGGAAAGCAGATTCCGCTGACAAAAAGTGAATACTCTATCTGCGAATATCTTGCTCTGAACCGGGGGCAGGTATTTTCTAAAGAGCGGATTTATGAACATGTTTTTGGTTATGATGGAGAAAGCGACAGCTCTGCTATTACGGAACACATAAAAAATATCCGGGCCAAGCTTCAGAAGGTGGGAGTTTCGCCTGTAGAAACCGTATGGGGGATCGGATATAAATGGAAGTGAAAAACAGAAAAAAAACAAAGCTCACAGGTCTGTTTGGAAAATATATCCTGGGTTTTACCGCTGTTGTGATCCTGATTGCTTTTCTTTGTTTTTTTGTAATGCTTGGAACTGTCACGATGTTCGGAGGATTTTTGCTTCCTGCCAATCATGCAGAGCAGGTTCTGGCAGAAAACGGTGATAAGATCCGAAATGCGAATATGGTGACAGAAGACTTGATACCGGCGGGAACTTTTTATGGGGTTTTTTCCGCAGATGGAAAATTTCTCTATGGAAATTTTGACGGGAAAGAAGAAAAAACTGCATGGGAAAAATACCGGAAAGACAATAAATATGCAGAAGGAAAAGGATATTACTGTTTCTTCAGGAGAAAAAACGGAGAAGTTTGTATTACCAAATATTTTGTAGAAGTCCGTTATGCAAATGAAAAGTGGAATCAGATACTGCCGCCGGCGGAACAGCTTACCACTTGGTTTACCATAGGATTGTTTGTTATTCTGACAGCTGCAAGCGGTTTTGCCCTGTCCAGATGTTTTGCCCGAAGGATGAGAAGGCAGCTGGAGGGACTTTGTGAAGCAACGGAAAAAATTGCTGCCAGTGATCTGGAATTTGAGAGCAGGCCATCGGATATCCAGGAGATCGGAGATGTCATGATGTCTCTGGAAAAAATGAAAATTGCGCTGAAGGATTCTCTTCAGCAGCAGTGGGAATCTGAGCAGCAGAAAAATCGACAGATTTCTGCCCTGGCACACGATATCAAAACGCCTTTGACGGTAGTCCGGGGAAATGCAGAGCTTCTTGCAGAGGGAGAGCTTAAAGAAGAGGATCAGGAATGTGTTCTGGAGATTCTGAAAAATGTGGATTATATGGAGCAGTATCTGGATTCCATGCGTCAGGTCCTGAGAGGAAGGGAAGAAGAAGAACCCCATAAGATGGTGAGCGCAGAAAAATTGGCTTATAAACTTTTGGAAGAAGCAGAGGCTATTGGGACAGCAGAGAAAATTCCGGTGATCATGGGAAGGGAAAATACAGACAAAAGAAAAGATAAGGATTTCTCCCGACTTCTGGAGGATGAAACGGAAAATACAGATGAAATCCTCTGTTGTATGGATGAGGTGATGCGGGCATGGAAAAATATTCTCGGAAACGCTCTGGAACATACAGATCCTGTTCAGGGAATTCAGATAGAAATCGGTACAGAAAAGGTATCAGATAATCTGGATTCTTTCAGAAAATATCTGGTAGCTTCGGTCCGGGATTATGGATCAGGTTTTTCGGATCAGGCACTTATTTATGGATCAGAACCGTTTTTCAGCGGAGATGACAGTCGTCATGACCGGAAACATCAGGGGTTAGGGCTGTCTATTGCAGATACTTTTATGAAGAAGCAGGGCGGATTTCTAAAATATGGGAATTCAGTAGAGGGAGATGGGGCTGAGGTTTCTCTTTGGATCAAAATAGCAGACGAAAAAATTGACTGAATATACTC
>NZ_CABVDF010000190.1:0-5588 GCF_902497045.1 uncultured Blautia sp.
TATTTAATAAATTTGATGTTCTTCTTTCACATTTTTATGTTATAATAGCACGCATGTGAGTAAGGAAATAATCGGTAGACGGCCAAAAACAGGCTGAAAGCAAGGAGGACACATTTTGACAACTGCCGTATTTTTAAACAATGATAAAAAAATGCCTCTTCTGGGGCTGGGGGTATATAAAGCAACCAAAGAAAACGAAGCCGAAAACGCGATCATCCACGCTGTAAAATGCGGATACCGGCTGATCGATACCGCTTCCGCATACAAAAATGAAGAAGGGGTGGGAAGGGGCATTGCAAAATGCGGCATCCCCAGAAAAGAGCTTTTTATTACCACAAAAATCTGGAACAACGCACAGCGGCTCGGAGATATAGACGGAGCTTTTCAGCGGAGCCTTGATCGTCTTGGTCTGGATTACATTGATCTTTACCTGATCCACTGGCCAGTTCCAGGATGTTATCTCAGTACCTGGAAGGAGCTGGAAAAAATCCTTAGTTCCGGCAGAGCACAATCTATCGGAGTCAGCAATTTCGGGATCCATAATCTGGAGGAGCTGAAAAAAGTATCCGGTATCATACCGGCCGTTAATCAGATCGAATGCCATCCTCTCTGTTATCCCAGGGAACTGATCGACTATTGCCAGGAAAACGGCATTCAGGTTCAGGCTTACGCCCCTCTGGCCAGAGGTGCATATCTGGATCATGACGTATTGTGTGTTCTTGGCACAAAATATGCCCACACTCCGGCCCAGGTCGGGTTGCGCTGGGCAGTACAAAAAGGAATTTCCGTCATTCCCAAATCCACCAATCCCGAACGCATAGAGTCTAATGCAAGGATTTTTGATTTTACGATCGATCAGGAAGACATGGATCTTCTGGATACTCTGAACCAGGATTACCATAGTGCCAGTGTCCCTGAAGACCTGAGAGGCATTTCACTTTAAGCAGCTGCGCATATGATTACACCCCGCGTTTTTACGCGGGGTGTGTTTTTTCTGTTTTACCAGGGAAGCATCGGTGTCTCTACCTTTTTATCCCTGAGCATCAGATCCTGCACCGCTTCAGCAGCAGGCTTGTTTTCAAACAAAACTTTATTCACTTCTTCAATAATCGGCATTTCCACCTGAAATTTCTCCGCAAGGCTTTTTGCAGCTTTGGCAGAATAAACGCCTTCCACCACCATCTTTACCTCATCCATAGCCTCCTTCATGGTATAGCCTTTTCCCATGAGATATCCGGCTTTCCTGTTGCGGCTATGAACACTGGCACAGGTAACGATCAGGTCGCCCATTCCCGATAACCCGTAAAATGTTTCTATCTTCGCTCCCATTTTAGTGCCAAGACGGGCGATTTCCGCAATTCCCCGGGTAATCAGAGCCGCCTTTGTATTGTCTCCGTATCCCAGACCGTCAGCAGTGCCTGCCGCAAGGGCGATCACATTTTTCAGAGCGCCGCCAAGCTCTACTCCAAGAATATCCGGTGTGGTATATACACGGAATACCGGACTCATAAAAATCCCCTGAAGGAACTCTGCAGTTTCTCTCTTCTCTGCGCTTACCACACAGGTTGTGGGAATCCCTTTTCCAACTTCCTCCGCGTGACTTGGACCAGAAAGCACGCACACATCCGCCTGCGGGATCTCCTCACTGATGATCTCGCTCAGCGTCATCAGCGTATGCTCTTCCACACCCTTTGCAACATTGACAACAATCTGACCCTTTCTGGTAAATGAAGACATCTGATGCGCAGTGCTTCTGGTAAATGGAGAAGGCACAGCCAGAACAGCCACATCCGGATCTAAAAGACTTTTTTCCAGGTCTGTTGTGATCTCCATATTATCCGGAAGACGGACTCCCGGAAGTTTTGTCTCATGCTCTCTTTTCTCAGAAAGCATTTTTACCTCATCTGCAAGAGCAGACCAAAGTGTCACTTCATGACCGTTGTTATAAAGCAGCACAGCAAGAGCTGTTCCCCAGCTCCCGGCTCCCAGCACACTGATTTTTGCCATTTTCTCCACCTTTTAACCTTTCTTGTTCTTTGTTTTTCCCAGATATATACGATTTTCCGTTCCATTCAAAAGGCGTACCACATTAGCCCTGTGTCTGAAAAAAGCAAGAGCTGTCATCAATCCCATGACCACATACATTTCTGTCATATGAGCAGGATCCATTCCATAGACTCCTTTCTGCCCCAAAAAAATCATGACCAGAAACGCTGCCAGGTATGCGCTCAAAGAGCAGACTGACACATAATGCGTTGTAAAAAACAATGTAAAAAAGAGCACCGCACAGATCAGAAAGATCCTCCAGTCAAAAGCAAGGATAAATCCCACCGATGCCGCAATTCCCTTCCCTCCTCTAAAATTCAGATAAAAAGGGAAATTGTGTCCCAGTATACAGCCCGCCGCTGCATAAACTGTCAAAAGCGGCAGAATATCACCATAGGTTTTTCCCAGGAAGAGTTTCACCAGAAGAATTGCCGCCACACATTTCAGACAGTCTCCCAAAAGGGTCATTGCACCGGCTTTTTTCCCAAATGTACGAAGTGCATTTGTTGTTCCCGCATTTCCGCTGCCATGTTCTCTGATATCCGTCTTATAAAATCTGCCGATGATGTATGAGGTCTGAAAAAGACCGCACACATACCCGATGGCCAAACAAATCAATCGTTCCATATTACTCTCATTCCTTTTCTCCGCGCTGACGGATAATAAACTTCAGAGACGTTCCTCTGAAGCCAAAAGCCTCCCTGATCTTATTTTCAATATATCTTGTATAAGAGAAATGCATCAGTTCCTTATCATTTACAAAAATCACAAACGTAGGCGGACGCACGCCTACCTGAGTCATATAGTAGATCTTCAGACGCTTTCCTCTGTCAGATGGCGGCTGCTGCATAGCAATGGCCTCAGAAAGAATTTCATTAAGCACACCCGTCTGAATACGAAGTGTCTGATTTTCGATCACGGCATCAATGGTCTCAAAAAGACGGTTGAATCTCTGACCGGTTTTTGCAGAAATAAATACAAGTTCCGCATACGGCATATATGCCAGGACATCACGGATGCGGTTTGTATGTTTGTAAATTGTCTTGTCATCCTTTTCGATGGCATCCCATTTATTTACTGCAATGATCACGCCCTTGCCTTTTTCATGGGCAATTCCGGCAATTTTGGCATCCTGTTCTGTAACGCCTTCTGTTGCATCGATCACGATCACCACAACATGGGCACGTTCTACCGCCGTTACTGTACGGATGACGCTGTAACGCTCAATTTCTTCTTTTACCTTGCCTTTTCGTCTTAAACCTGCTGTGTCAATAAAAATATAATCTTTACCCTGCCACTTCACTCTTGCATCAACCGCATCTCTGGTAGTTCCTGCAATGTCCGAAACGATCACACGGTCTTCACCCAAAAGCTTATTAATAAGAGAAGATTTTCCCACATTTGGTTTTCCCACTACCGCGATCCTTGGAATATCCTCCTCTTCTCCGGTATCTGCTCCCTCGGGGAATTCTTTTACAACTTCATCCAGCATATCGCCGATTCCCGTACGGTTTGCCGCAGAAATTGCATGAGGTTCTCCAATACCCAGGTTATAAAACTCATAAACATCCATCATGTATTTATGAATGCTGTCAACTTTATTCACCACAAGCACAACCGGTTTACGGCTGCGGCGAAGCATATCCGCCACCTTGGCATCAGAATCTACCAGACCCTGTTTTACGTCTGTAATAAAAATGATCACATCCGCTGTATCAATAGCGATCTGAGCCTGCTCTCTCATCTGTGAAAGAATGATGTCACCGCTCTCCGGTTCGATTCCGCCTGTATCGATCAGCGTAAAGGATTTATCCAGCCATGTAACATCTGCATAAATCCTGTCTCTGGTAACTCCCGGTGTATCCTTTACAATCGAGATCATCTCTCCTGCAAGGGCATTAAACAACGTGGATTTGCCTACATTAGGCCTCCCCACGATCGCAACTACTGGCTTGCTCATACATCTGTCTCCTTATCTGTTTATTATGTTCAGGCGGATCCAGTATAGAAGCTACCAGATCAGCCCCGTCCTCATCTACAATTACAATTTCTGTTTCAAGCTCTTTTTCAAGTTCCTCCACTGAAATATCATCAAGGAATATATCCTCGCCGCTTCTCAGCATATTGCAGGGAAGAAGAAGCTTTTCTCCCAGTTTCTTTCCTTTCAGCTGCTCTCGAAGATCCGTACCTGTGATCAGTCCCGACACCGTGATCATCTCTCCGAAAAAGCGATTGGCGATCATGGCGACGTCAACTCTGACGTTAGGAAATTTTTCCTGCACTTTGTCCACACATTTTTTTATATACGGAGCTGCAAGCTTCCCTGTTGCAATAGTCATTTCCATAGAACGCATATCTCCCGTACGCTCTGCCACAGCCTTACTCACTTCCGTTTCCAGAAGTCTCAGCATCCCTACGCCGTTTTCCAGCTGCAAATAACCGTCATATCGTTCTTCTTCAGGAAGCTCCTCTCCCGCAAGAATATACCACTCATCTGAAGCATGGATAAAATGTATTCCATAGTCTGCATACATTTTTTTCTGCCAGCGATGAATCTGCTCCAGGACTTTCTTTGCATCCTCCTGCCCAAAAGGTTCCAGCGGATAAAGACCTTCACGGAATTTAGAAAGTCCTACCGGAACAACTGACACACTCTGAAGCACCGGCGCATACGCGGAAAGTTTTTCCAAACTGTATTCCAGTTCCTCACCGTCATTAACTCCTTTACACAGAACAATCTGCCCGTTCATCATGATCCCCGCCTCAAACAGCTGGTCCGCTTTCTTAAGAGCATCTCCGGCAAAACGGTTGTGAAGCATTTTGCATCGAAGCTCAGGATTCATCGTCTGAAAAGAAATATTGATCGGCTCCAGACGATAACGTATAATGCGCTCAACATCATGCTGACTCATATTTGTCAGTGTTACATAATTCCCCTGCAGGAAAGAAAGCCTGGAATCATCGTCCTTAAAATAAAGAGTTTCCCGCATTCCCGGCGGCATCTGGTCGATAAAACAGAACATACAGTGATTGGTACAGGAACGGTATTCATCCATCAGTCCGTTCTCAAATTCAATCCCAAGATCGTCTTCGTATTCCTTTTCCACTTCCAGCTCCCACAGCTCTCCGTCTGCTTTCTGAATCTGAAGTGTTACAAATTCATCGTTCATAAGGTAGCGGTAATCAAAAACATCCTCTACCGGTGTATCATTGATTGCTTCCAGGATATCTCCCGGCTCCAACTCCAGTTCCTGAGCGATACTGCCAGGCAGAACTCTGGAGATCACATGTTTCTTTTTTTTCATAAAATTCCTTTCTGCTGCATATACCGCGCGCCCCGTCTCCACCCGGACACGCACTGCCAGGATTTCCTGCAGTATCCCGGCACTGTAACCATAATAACAATTTTATATGTAAAAATCAATAAATTCCTTGACGGGATTTAGGGCAAATGTTATAAATGTATTAGGACTCAGTTTGAAAACTACACCTAGGAGGAATATTATGCCAAATATAGAGTTACTTGAAAAATCAACTCCTGT
>NZ_CABVDF010000191.1:0-5587 GCF_902497045.1 uncultured Blautia sp.
TTTGTTGTGCCAAGAAATGAACGATTTTCACTTCCTATCCCAAGAATCCTGCATGGCAGGAGCCTTCGCCTGTTTTCAATCAGAATTGCGGACTTGTTTCGCAATTACCTATTCCTATTATATAATGAAGGGAGATTACCATGAAAACAAGAAATGAAATCTATCAAGGGGAAGGTGCCCAACTGCTCCGGTTCATTACGACTTACCATTCGCTGCAATATGAACAGGTCTTACGGCTCTTTTCCAAAAACAGAGAGTCTATCAAATCTCTGATCACCAGTCTGGTAAAACAAAAACGCATTATCTATGATAAGGAAAACGGGCTTCTCTGCGACAGCCAGGAATCTGCAAACAATCCTGATTATGGGATGATTGCATCTTTTTGGGTGCTTTTGGACTTCAAAAACGCCATTGTGTACCATACTGACGGTGAATTTCCTGTAAAGCTGAACTTTTTCTCTAAAGATGAGTGGTATGAAGTCCTCTATGTCCCCCAGGAACAGGAATATCTTATCAATCATGTCATGGAAAGCCAGACAAAAAGCGATGCGAAACGGCTGGTTGTATTAGAAACGGAAGAACAGGCTGCAAAAATCCATATCACAGGTGTGATTGCCTTTTGCCTTGTAGACTCCTCTACCGGATCTGTCAGCTATTATGCAAAGAAATGAGGTATGTATGAACACCAAAACTGTTTTTGACCGTTTACAGAGCATTGATGATGAAGTCCAAAAACTTCACAACACTATTTTTGCATTGAAAACAACAGATATTCAAGCGTATGCCGACAAATACGAAGAGCTGAGTATCAGTGCTGCCCTACGTTCTGAAAGGATTGCCTGCCAGCTCAGAAATCTGGTATATACCACAACTGACACTGGAAAGAAAGACTATCTGAAACAGGCTGCGGCTGTGCAGGGAATCAAAATCTCTTTTTCAAATCGTGTTCTTTCCATTACCATGCCAGGGCTACTGCCCAAACGTAAATTGCGAACCAACACCGCTTTTCTACATGAGCCATTAAACCTTGCCTTGCAGACTTATGTGACAGAACATTCTATTCCGTTATATAAAAGATGTGTGGTCTGTTTCAGTCAAATTTATGACCAGAGCCTTTCTTTACAACGGATACGTGATTACGATAATTTGGAGTTCAAACAGATTTTAGATACTATCGCTTCCTATGTTCTGGTTGATGATACGGGACTCTTTTGCGACTCCTATCACACTACAGAACTGGGGAATTACGATCACACCGTTATCTTTGTAATGGAACCGGAAATCTTTCCTGGCTGGCTGAAAAATAGAAAATCGTCTATCAAAACCATATCGGAAATTTCCTGATATTTTTCTTTCTTTTTCCGATATGGGTAATTTTTCTGCAAAGAAGCCATATTCTTTGCATTTTTTATGCTTAATACCGCCCTTACTTTACCCAAGTATAGGCTGTCATAGGTAAAAATCGAACTGAGGTGATGCTTATTTGATAAAACCCGATTCTATAAAATATCAGCTTTTGGAAATGGTTGGACTATGTGGGGAATTCCCTTCCGGACAGCTTAACAGATTGATTGAGAGTGATTCCTATGCAGAGAAGGTGATTACAGATTTAAAGCACAGTAAGCTTATAAGAACACACTATAAAGATGGCCTACGAGGTTATCGCCTTACCAAACGGGCAAAAGAACTGCTGCTTTCGCAAAATCCCTGTCGTTTTCAAAACTATTTAACCGGAAATGCAGAAACCAACCTCATACGTAGTGAATTACCAAGACGGCTGCGCCTTCATCAAAAAGCAGAAACCTATTTAACGCTTTCACATGCCGGAATCCCATTCTTTCCAGATGAAAAGCCGCTGCTTTTTTCTGAATCCGGCGAAGCGGCTACGTTTCCTGTGCGAAGCCTTCCTCTGTTTTACTCTTCCAGGGAAATAAAAAATCTTGGAGCATCCACTACCAAAATCAAAAATTCCCGTTGTATAGGAATCCTGATGGCTCCTCACTGTATCTATGCTGTTTATAATACCGGAAACACACTTCTAAAATGGGAATACAAAACGGAAGTCCGGCTCAATGCTTTTTTGCAGCACTATCTTCAGGGACTTCCTTACCATGGGCCGCCTACCGTTTATGCCATCATGACTGGCAGTGATATGGATATGGCTTTCCGGCTCCTGACCAGTACCGGTGGATACAAAAAAACACTGTTCATGCTGGATACTTCGTATGAACACTTCTATTTCCTGCCCAATAACAGCTACGGAGAATACCTGCTCCGTTTATTGGTACAACCCCAGCGTATGATGCAGCTCAATCAGCTACTACTGTCCGACTGTTTTCCCCAGCGTGAGGATCTGCCAATTGAACATGATGGAATAGACAGCCAGGAAAAGCCTATTTTGCTTGCGTATGATTTTGACATGCAGCGTATCAACCGCTTCAATACTGGATTAAATGTATATGGGCTATCCGGGAACCTGATTTGCTTTGACTTTCAGCTTCCCTGCCTGAAAAAATACCTGACTGCAGATATACACTTCTCCAGCATTGATTTTCAAAAGTTTAAAAGGAGGTTTTTCAATGAACCGTAAATGGTGGAAGTTCCTGTTTTTGCTTCCCATAAGCGTCTGCACTCTGTATGCCGGAGGATACGCAGCACAATTTATTAAAAACTATCAGGAATGGACTTCTGCCGGAAACTTTGCCGGCAACGGAACCTATCCGCAAGCAGCTTCTTTACACCCATTGGTCTGCTTTCATACTGCCCTTACTGATTTCCCATACAATTTGTATGGGATTTTTCTTTGCCTGGTTCTCTTTGGGCTTCTTACTTTTTTACTTATGCGTATGGGATATGACAGAAACGGGGAGATTAGTGACCATGACCGGAACTTAAATTACTCTACAAAAGGAACCTACGGTACATCCGGATTTATGACTCCAGATGAAATGATGAAAGTTTTGGAATTGACCGGAGATGTAAAGAAAAATAAAGGAACCATTTTAGGAAAATTGAATGGCAAAGCCGTATGTCTTCCATATCAAACACGAATGAATAAAAATATCGCCGTGTATGGTGCCAGCGGTTCCATGAAATCCAGGGCATTTGCCAGAAATATGATTTTCCAGTGTGTCGCCAGAGGGCAGGAAGGCAATTCCGGGGAAAGTTTAATCATTACCGATCCCAAAAGCGAACTCTATGAAAGCATGTCTGCTTATCTGGAAAACGAGGGCTATGTAGTAAAAGCATTTAATCTGGTCAATCCGGAAAACTCGGATAGTTGGAATTGTCTGGGTGAAATCAATGGACAGGAAACGATGGCTCAGGTATTTGCAGATGTCATCATCCAGAATACAGGTTCCGGAAAAGGAGATCATTTCTGGGATAATGCGGAGATGAACCTGCTAAAAGCCCTGGTTCTCTATGTGGATCAGGGATTTCCGCCGGAAGCCAGAAATATTGGACAGGTTTATAAGCTGCTGACCATGAGTTCCGAAAAGGAGCTGAACAGTCTTTTTGATCTGCTCCCAGTGTCCCATCCAGCAAAAGTTCCTTACTGCATCTACAAACAAGCCAGTGATACCGTGCGAAGCGGAGTTATTATCGGATTGGGTGCCAGACTTCAGGTATTTCAGAATAAACTCATTCGGCAGATTACCTCTTATGATGAGATTGATCTGACACTTCCAGGGAAACAGAAATGTGCTTACTTTTGCATTACCTCAGACCAGGACAGCACCTTCGATTTTTTATCTTCCCTGTTTATGACCTTCATCTTCATCAAACTGGTCCGTTATGCAGATAAATATGGAGAAGATGGAAAACTTCCTGTTGCTGTACATATACTGGCTGATGAGCTTGCTAACACCGGAGCTATCCTGGAATTGAATAAGAAGATCAGTGTAATCCGAAGCCGGAATCTCAGCATTTCCTGCATCTTTCAGAATTTACCCCAGATGCAGAACCGCTATCCTTATAACCAATGGCAGGAAATCATTGGCAACTGTGATACCCAGCTCTTTTTGGGATGCACAGATGAAGTTACTGCTACCTTTATCAGCAACCGCAGCGGCGATGTGACCGTAGGGGTAAGCAGCGAAGCCAAGCAGCTCAATAGCTGGCGGGTATCCGACTATACACCGGAATACCGGCAGACAAAATCTATCGGCAAACGAAAACTCTTAACACCAGATGAAATCTTGCGGCTCCCGCTTGATACTGCTTTGGTTATCCTACGTGGGCAAAAAGTCCTAAAAGTAGAAAAGTACGATTATACCCTGCATCCAGATGCCAAAAAGCTGACACCAAGAAAAGCATCGGAACACATACCTGAATGGCGCAAAAATGGGTCCTCGGAAGAAACAGAGTATCGACCACAGCCCTCACCCGGATCAGCCAAAAGGAAACGCCGTTCATCTTCTGCGTCAATAGCAAAACAGAAACCACATTTTACATCCGAACCCGTTTATCAGGAACCTACTCCCGATGATTTTATGGAGGATTTCCTTCAGGAAAATTTTATAGAAGATTCCCCCGACTCTGGCATGGTTCCTTTAGATAAAGATTCCATCATGTCATAACACATTTTGAAAGGAGATAACATTTATGGCAAACGAAACAATGAACCTGAACACCCCTATTTTAACCCTTGACTCCGATACTGTATTAGAAACTGCTCAATCAAAGGCGGATTTAATCTGGCATGACATCCAAAATGCCTATCGTACCCGGAAAATTCTCACCGGCATTCTAGGAGGTATTGAAAAGACCGAAGCCGGTAGCTTAATAGCAATTATTTACTATAAAGATTATCGGGCAGTCATCCCTATCTCGGAAATGATGATCAATCTGATCCAGGATGAAACTCATGATTACGGAGATCTCTCTCTTAGACAGAACAAAGTCCTTAACAATATGCTTGGTTGTGAAATCGACTTTGTAATCAAAGGTCTGGATACCAAATCCCGAAGCATCGTTGCCAGCCGGAAAGATGCTATGCTGAAGAAACGTCAGATTTTCTATTTTGATCAGGACTCTTCCGGGCAGACTAAAATCCATGAAGACCGTATTGTGCAAGCCAGAGTCATTGCCGTTGCTGAAAAAGTAGTCCGGGCAGAAATCTTTGGTGTAGAAACTTCCATCCTTGCAAGAGATCTATCTTTTGACTGGCTGGGTGATGCCAGGGAACGATTCCAAGTAGGGGAACATATTCTGGTCCGGATCTTAACTATCCAGGGAGATTCCCCGGAAACGCTCTCCATCCATGCAGATGTAAAAAGCGTGGAAGGAAACACCAGCAAAGAAAATCTGAAAAATTGTCGGGTACAGGGAAAATATGCCGGAACGGTGGAAGATATCCACAAAGGAACAGTTTTCGTCCGGTTAGAACTGGGTGTCAACGCCATTGCTCACAGTTGCTACGACAGCCGCACCGTTGGAAAGAAAGATAAGGTGTCCTTTGTTGTGACACATATTGACGAAGATCGGAATGTTGCAGTGGGAATTATCACTCGGATTATTAAACAGAATTTATAAATAGATAGTCTCCTAAAAAAGAATTAAGAACATAGTACTCTCTATATAAATT
>NZ_CABVDF010000192.1:0-5530 GCF_902497045.1 uncultured Blautia sp.
TCAAACTTTTTGCACCATATGATCCCCTGTATAAAAACACATTTTTTTGCCATACTATTCCTGAAAACCATTGCCAACCATGCAAAGGAGGGGTATCATGGAACAAGAAGAAAAACAGGATTCTTTCTCTCAAAAAAAAAAGAATCCCTATAACGTATATTACGAAAATTACCTGGACACCAATGCCTGTACGGAATGTACAGGACTGATGCCAAGAATCGCCCGGGACAGAGAACAATGGAATGCTTTCCGCGATGTATTTGATTTCACCGCAAAGCCTCCTTCTGCCGAGGACGAACAGGATTGACTGAAACGGTATCACTATCCTCCGGTAATTTTTGTACCGGAGGATCATTATGAAAAATTTATCTGCTGCACTGCTCTGTACAGTCTTTCTCTTTTCCGCGGCCGGCTGCGGTATTCAGGATAGGCTTACGGATCTGGTCAATACCGGGGATCCCGAAGTTTCAGAGGAGCCTTCCCTTGCTCCCCGTGTATATATGGATGAAATCCGTGGAATTGTGAAAGATTTTACCGGAAATCATCTTCTCATTGTGAAGGACGAAACTGTTTATAATTTTGATGTATCACAGGCTGACCTGGAATGCCAGGGCGGAATTATTACCGGAGACACGATCAACGTTATCTATGAAGGCCGGCTGACCAGTACCGATACCAGTACGGTCAAAGCTCTTAAGGTAGTTGACGCCTACCACAACAAGACAGAACTGAAAGAAAAAAAGACCTACGGACAGGTACAGGGATTTACCGAAAATACGATCACTCTGAAATCCCGTTCCGGAAAAACCGCAACCTATCCTATCACAGGGACTGAACAATATTATCAGGGAGGAATCCGTGCAGGTTCATGGGTCTATCTTCATTTTCGAGGCAGCTTCGGAGAACCACTTTCCGACGATCCGAATCTGTTAAACGCCCGTCATCTGAAGGTTCTCAGTGTCTCTGACATAGATCCCATGAAAATACCAGAACCTACTCCTGCTCCTGCACCCCAGGATCAAAAAGAACAGCAGAAAGAACAACAGCTCCGCGGGATAATCCAGGGCATCAATATGAATATACTTCAGGTGGCTCCTGTTAATTCAGATACCGTACTGAATCTGGATATATCCTCCATTCCCTGCCATTTCAGCGGCGGGCTCTCTTCCGGCGCCCGTGTAAAGATCACATATACGGGTAAATTCAACGGAACCTCCACAGAGGGCATAAGCATCCTTGGAGTTACCGGAGAAATCCCGGAACCGCAGAAAAAAAGCGCTGTATCATTTACCGTATCCGGCGAGATTATCGGTTCCACGGCAAACACTGTCACCATATTAAGCTATGACGGAATTCCTCTGACCTTTCATACCGATACGGCAGTCAACAACTCTACCGGAGGACTTTTGACCGGAAGCAGTGTACGGCTTACCTTTAACCCTGCAGATTCCCGGGATTCCAACATTTATACCTGCACTAAGATCGAGGATGCCTGAATCGTTCCCTGATCGCTTTCTCCCCCTGACGGAGCCAATCGTCTACAGAAGAATCCTCTCCCAGTATCTTGCAAAAGGATTCATACTCTTCCAAAAGCCCTCTCCCATGAGGAACCATATAGGCACCGGCATCGCTCCCAAGAGCTGCCTGTGCCTTTTTTTGAAATGCAAGGCGAAGGCTTTCTTCCACGCTTTTGATAATGGGGGTGAGGATCTCATCTGCATACCGCCCGCAGCCCCTAAGATTCCGGACTGTCACAAGAGTAGGCACCCAGATTGTCTGACTGTCCGCCAGCATGGAAATACATTCCTCATCCATATAATTTCCATGCTCCAGAGAATCCACTCCTGCCTCCAGGGCTGCCTGTACTCCGTAAACACCATTGGTATGGCTCATCACTGCAAAACCTTCCTCATGGGCAATATGAACCATTTCTTTTACCTCTCTTCGGTCAAGAGGGGTCCCCGTTACTTTTCCCTGGTCGTTAAAATCCAGAAGCCCGGTCGTCATGATCTTAATAAAATCCGCTCCCTTTTCTGCTGCCTCCAACACCAGATCATGATATTCCTTCATATTGGAAAAGCCTTTTCCCACGATACTTCCATAATGACCTTCTTTATGAATCGCAAATACAGGAGTCCGGTAATCAATTCCGTATTCTGGTGCAATTTTTTTGGCCAGCAGGGAAACACCGCAGTTATCTCCTCCGTCCCGCACAAAAGAAATCCCGGCTTCCCGATAGGCTTCCAGACATTTTCTGACTGCTTTCTCCTCAGGTCTTTCTTTATGGCGTTCCACTGCCTGACGGTAATTGATCCCATCCATCAATACATGCGCATGACACTCGCCAAACATAATTTCTCCCCTCGTTATCTCTCAAAAAATCTACGTATCTGCTCCTCATCTGCCTTCACGGATCCCTGTACAAAAAACGGTCTTCCTCCGCCTCTGCCATTCAGAGCCATGTTCATTTCCTTTGTGAACTGGCGGAGATCTCCGTTCTTCTCACCTATGGCATATTTATAGCTTCCATCTGGATTTTTTGAAAAAACCGCACAGCAGCCGGCACATTTCTCCATGACCGCATCGGCCATCTTTCGCACACTGTCTCCATCCAGCCCTTCATGAAAAAGCAACACACTTCCAGCCCCTTCATATCTTGCCGCTTCTGTTTCACATAATTGCTGCGTAAGATGAAGGAGCTGCCCTTTCAGTCTGTAGTTCTCTTCCTGAAGCCTTTCCACAGCCTGAGCCGTTTCCCCGATCTTTGCAGAAAGCTTCACAGATACCTGACGGTTCTGTTCATGAATGCTGTTCAGATATTCCAGAACACGTTTTCCGCTGATCATCGTTACCCGGACACCTTCATGGAAATTTTCCACCGTAAGAATTTTCACCATACCAATCTCTCCTGTATGGGTTACATGAGTTCCACAGCAGGCACAGAGATCCGCACCGGGAAAACGAACCAGGCGAACCTTTCCGGTCAGTTCTTTTTTGCTCCGGTAAGGAAGCTGATCCAGTTCTTCTTTTTCCGGATAAAAGATCTCAACCGGACTGTTTTCCCATATTTTTCTGTTTGTTTCCGCTTCAATTTCCTCAAGCTGTTTTTTATCCAGAACACCGCTGAAATCAATAGTGATCACATCACTGCTCATATGAAATCCCACATTGTCATAACCATATTTTTCATGGACAAGCCCACTGACAATATGCTCGCCGGAATGCTGCTGCATCAGGTCAAATCTACGCGCCCAGTCAATTTCTCCCATCAGCTCCGTTCCCGGTTCAAAAGGCTTCTCGGTATAGTGGATCAGTTCTCCGTCTTTTTCCTGGACATCCTTTACCGGAACATCTCCCAGCACGCCAAGATCACAGGGCTGTCCTCCTCCTTCCGGATAAAAAGCACTCTGATCCAGCAGGATTTCATATCCTTTTTCACCTTTCCTGCATTCTTTTACCTGTGCAGGAAATATTTTTATATAAACATCTTCATAATACAGTCTTCTCGTTTCTACCATAACCCCGGCCTTCTTTCTGTTATTTTTCAGACATATAATCTTCTGCAGAACATTATAGCACAGGCTCCGAAATGTGAACACCCCCGCCGTTACGGGAAGATCCCCACAAAACACCTTACTTTCCCGATGAACCAGAAAGAGCGTCAGGGATCCCTGGATCCCTGGCGCCCTTCTGTTGGGTATTTTATATAATATTAAAAAGAAAGAGCATACTTTTCCACTGTTATCTCTGCCTCTCCCTCTGCCGAGAAAGAAATTCCTTCTGCACTCTGAGGTGTATAGACAGTAACAGTCGCTGTCTGGCTTCCATCGTTAATGAATATTTCCAGACTGAATCTGTCCATCAGACAGCGAAGAGTGATCTCGCCGTCCACTGGCTTCACTGAAATTTCCCTTGTATGGATAATATCATACTGAAGGCCGCTGTGACTCCGGTCAAGAGACAGAATCTCTTTTTCCGGATCATAGGAAACTAAAGTGTAATGTTCTGTATCCTGAGCAGTTTTTATGGAAAAATTCCTGAATCTTCCGTCCACCTTAAGGCGAACAGTCATATCAAGAACCCTTCCTGAAACTCCTTCCAGAGAAGTCTCCTGAAAAATTTTTATATTTTCATGAAGAACCTTCTGTCCCCTGAAAGCCTCCAGTTCCCGCACCGGCTTCTGGATCATTTTTCCTTCCTTGAGAGAAAGCTCTCTTGGAACTGTCATCTGTCCAAAATATTTCTGTCCTTTTGGAACAAATTTGGATGTACTCCAGGCCTGCATCCAGGCGATCATGATCCGGCGTCCGTCCGGCGCCTTCATAGTCTGAGGTGCATAAAAATCAATTCCACTGTCAATGGGAAGAACATCTTCCCGAACAAACTGATGAGTTTCCTTATCATAAGTTCCGGGAATATAAATGGTTCCATGGCCTACATGGAATTTCAGCCCGTCCGGCATCATTTCCATAGGACTTGCCATAAGTATATGTTTGCCGTCCAGTTCAAAGAAATCCGGACATTCCCACATCCAGCCCAGCTTTTTATCACTTCTGTCAATGACGCTGCAGAATTCCCAGCGGAACCCGTCTTTGCTCTGAAACAGAAGAATGGCGCTGTTCCCATCATCTGTGGCATTTGACGCAACTGCATAAAAAGTTCCGTCTTCTTCCTGCCATATCTTAGGATCACGGAAATCTACTTTGCTTCCGCCTTCCGGAACGACTGCTGTTGTAATAACAGGATTCTGTTCATATTTCTCATATTCCGTTCCATCACCAACGGCCATGCACTGTGTCTGATAATCCTTCTGACTTCCGTCCTCTTCCGTCACTCTTCCCACACCTGTATACATAAGCAGGTGACGGCCGTCCGGAAGTTCCAGAGCGCTTCCGGAAAAACATCCCGCATTGTCATAGTCCTGATCCGGAGCCATGACAACAGGTCTGCGTTCCCAGCGGATCAGATCTTTGCTTACCACATGTCCCCAGTGCATAGGCCCCCATTCGTTGGAATATGGATGATACTGATAGAACAAATGATACTCCCCTTTATAAAAGGAAAATCCATTGGGGTCATTGATCCATCCTGTGCCTCCTGTTACATGATAAAGAGGGCGTTCTTCCGGACTGATATCCTTCATGTGATCTTTTTCAAACTGTCTTGCACGCTGTAATAATTCACTTGTCATATCAGCATCCTGCCTTTCGCTTTTATTTTCAGATCGTATACTTCCGATCAGCCCTTAATTCCGGAAGATGCAATACCTTCCACATAATACTTCTGCATGAAGATGAACATAATGATCATCGGAATGGCAGAAACAACCAGCGCTGCCATGATCGCACTGTAATGTACCGGCTGAGTTCCAAAGAAGGACTGGACTGCAAGCTGGATAGTACGTTTGTCTTCGCCTGTCATAACAAGGAACGGCCACATAAAGTCATTCCAGTGTGCTACGAAGTCAAGGATAAAAAGGGCACTGAAAAAGTCTGATTCTAAAAAAGAATTGGGCTTTTTTATTATTTCC
>NZ_CABVDF010000193.1:0-5528 GCF_902497045.1 uncultured Blautia sp.
CATTTTACTTTCAGCACAAATTAAGTTATAATTTATTTATATTTTTTAGTGATTTTTAACAATTAAAAGGAGGATCGAGTATGGTTTTACAAACCCAGGCAATCATTATTGTAGTGGCATATCTGATAGGTATGCTTGTAGTCGGTTTTATTGTCGGCAAATTAAAGATCAAAGACAGCAGTGATTACATGCTGGCAGGCCGTCGTATGGGGTTGTTTATGGTGGCTTTTTCACTTTCTGCCAACAACATCGGCGGCGGATCCACAACCGGTCTGGCACAAAAAGCTTTTGGAGACTGGGGAATGAGTGCAATCTGGTATGTTCTTGCAGCATCTGCTGCCATGATTCCACTTGCCTATTTTGCGCCTAAGATCCGCCAGACTATGGCTGTTACCATCCCTGAGGTTGTTGGACGCCGTTTCGGAAAAATTTCCAGCACCTTTACCGCAGTCTTGGGAATTCTTTCTCTTTTTTGCCTAACTTCCTCACAGATTGCAGCATCCGGAAGTGTTGTAGCCAGCCTTACAGGTATTCCTACCAACGTTGCCCTGGTCATTGCAGGCGCAGTTGTTATCCTGTATACCACTTTTGGCGGAATGATCGCCGATCAGATTTCAGATCTTGTACAGTTTGCTATTATATTGGTAGGACTTGCTGTTGCAACTCCTATTGTAATCCACGGATGCGGCGGCTGGGATGCTATCTCCGCAGCACTTCCTCCGGTACAGCTGGATTTTACAAAAATAGGCTGGGTTACGATTATCGGCTACATTTTTAATTATTTCTGTACCTTCCTGGCCGGTCCTGAAATGGTATCCCGTTTCGAGACTGCCAAAGATGAAAAAACTGCCAGACAGGCATCCTGGGTTTCTGCGATCCTGATGGCAGCAATGTCCATTTTCCCTACTCTGCTTGGTCTTGCAGCTCTTGCAACTATGCCTGACCTTGCTGACGGCGGCAAAAATGCAATGATGGCAGTTACCACAGCTCATGCTCCGGCATTTATCGTAGGAATGATCTCTGCGGCTATCATCTGTGCAACCATGTCCTCCGCAGACTCCAATCTTTTGTGTATGTCAACCATGATCATGAACGATCTCTATCTGGAATACGGCGGGAAAAAGCTTTCTGATAAAAAAATCATCACCTACACAAGAGCCTGCAATGTGATTGCCGCAGTAATCGCCATGCTGATCGCCATGTTTGGTGTTCCTATTGTAACCATGAATACCTTCGCTTTCGGTATACGGTGCGCCGGTCCCTTTGCAGCCTACGGTCTTGGTCTCATCGTACCAAAGGCCACAAAAAATTCCGGTATTCTCTCTCTGTTTGGCGGAACCATCGGCTTCTGCTTCTGGCAGGTATTAAGCGGCGGCGGCTTCAAATTCGGCATCCTTCCTGTCGTTTTCGGATGTACTGTCAGCGCTGCGGTTTTCTTTATTGTAAACTTCATTGAGTGGAAACGCGGAGTACAGCCTGCGCCATCTGCTTACATAGAAAAAACAGATAACAGACAATTATAAATTTGCTGTCTAAAAATCTAAAGCAGGAATAAATTCTTCTGTTACACAAGCTGGTTCAAGTCTTGGAAATTTCTGATCTTCCGCTTCTTCGCAAAAAAACGATCCCCCGTATGCTAAACTCGTCTGCAACTCAGACAGTAGCATACAGGGGATCAATACTTTATTCTTCTACTTTCATTTCACGGACAATCTTGCGGAGTTTCAGGATCATAGACGGTGCTACGGACAACTCGTCCAGTCCCATGCGGACAAATTTCTCTGTCAGAGTCAGGTCAGCTCCCAGCTCCCCACAGATACCAGCCCATTTGCCGCACTTATGTGCGTTGTCTACAACCATCTGGATCATCCGCAGAACTGCTTCATGATGCGGATTGTAAAAATCATCCAGTTTTTCGTTCTGACGGTCGATGGCCAGCGTATACTGAGTCAGGTCATTTGTTCCGATACTGAAAAAATCTACCATCTCAGCCAGGCGGTCGCTGATCATAACAGCCGCCGGAGTCTCGATCATAATTCCCTGCTCCGGAATTTTATACTGGATCTCCTGAGCCTTCAGTTCGATCTCAACTTCTTTTACTATCTCATAAATTTTTTCCACTTCCTCAACAGAAGTGATCATGGGATACATAATAGAAAGGTTGCCATATACAGCTGCACGGAAAAGAGCTCTCAGCTGAGTCTTAAAAATATCAGGCTGCTTCAGGCAGATACGGATCGCACGATACCCCAGTGCCGGATTATCTTCATTTCCAAGATTAAAGTAATCCACCTGCTTGTCTGCTCCGATATCAAGGGTACGGATGATAACTTTCTTACCGGCCATAGTCTGTACCGCCTGCTTATATGCCTGGAACTGTTCTTCCTCTGTAGGAAAATCATTTCTTCCTAAATACAGGAATTCGCTTCTGAAAAGTCCGATACCACCTGCATCATTTTCCAGAACATAACCGATATCACCGACACTTCCGATATTTGCATAAATATTGATCTTTTTACCGTCAAGTGTAATATTTTCTTTCCCTTTCAGTTCCTGCAGAAGCGCAAGCTTCTCTTTTTCTTCCTGAACTCTTTTAAGTGTGGCTGTCTGAGTTTCTTCGTCCGGATCAAAGGTCACCCGGCCGGTAAATCCGTCTACCACTGCTGTTGTGCCGTTTTTCAGCTCATTGAGATCAAGAGGAACTCCGATCAGAGCCGGGATATTCATCATACGGGCAAGGATTGCAGTATGAGAATTTGTAGAACCGTGAACCGTGACAAATGCAAGGATCTTTTCCTTGTCCATCTGGACAGTTTCACTTGGACTCAGATCATCCGCTACAATAATCGAAGGATCGATATCGCTTAAGTCTGCATCCTCCTGTCCGCTCAGATTACGTACCAGACGTTCTGAAATATCCTTAATATCGGCTGCGCGTGCTTTCATATAATCATCATCCATAGATGCAAACATCTGGGAGAAGTTATCTCCTGTCACTGCAACCGCATACTCTGCATTTACCATTTCTGTCTGGATCATATTCTGAATAGCCTCCAGATAATCCTCATCTTCCAGCATCATCTGATGTACTTCAAAAATAGCTGCACTTGCCTCTCCGACTTCTTTCAGCGCCTTGTCATAAAGCTTCTGAAGCTGTTCCTGTGAACGCTTTACCGCTTCCTGAACCCGTCCGGTCTCAGCATCAGCATCTTCGATCCTGGATCTTTTCACCTGATAATCGTTCTTTTTCAGAACAACTACCGGTCCCATTACAATTCCTTTATATACGGATTTTCCCTGGAAACTTTGCATACTTTTTTCCTCCCTGACCTGTTGCTTTTATATTTTCGTTACTGTTCACACCTTACGAGACAGTGCCGTGCGAACAGTAACCTATTTTCTGATTAGAGATTTTCGTTAAAGAATTTCTCCAGTTCTGCGATAGCAGTATCCTCATCCTCGCCTTCTGCAGTTACCTTAACGAGATCTCCCTGTTTAGCGCCAAGAGACATCAGCATCATAAGCTGAGAAAGTTTTACACTTTTGCCCCCTTTTTCGATCATACATACAGAGCTGTATTTTTTAGCCTCTTTTGCAAGAAGTCCTGCCGGTCTTGCGTGGATTCCCAGTTCATCTTTAATTGTGTACTCAAACGATTTCATAATATACCTCCATATTGTTTTTGTTTTATTTTACATCATCTTGATATAATTTACCATACTATTTTAAAAAGTCTCCTGTGTATCTTCTTTCCGCTCCGTATCCATTACACGTTCCAGATGCATGGCAAGATACCCGATCTCCACATCATGCAGACAGATTTTCAGATTTTTTTCCATTTCTTCACACACCTGGGCTGCCATCTCAAAGGCTTTTGGAAACCGGATGGAAATATAATCGTTCATATTGACCTTCAGTTTTTCTCCTTCAATAGCGCGGGCCACCATATAACGGATATGGTTCATCAGGCGGTTATAGGAAAGGGACATTACGTCAATGGTGGTTCCCGTCTGCTTTTCTACCATGGAAATACAGTCCCTGACTGCCCTGGTCAGCTGCATGGCCTGAGAAACCTTCTGATCCTCAATGGCCGCATGGACATGAAGGGCGATATATCCGATCTCATGCTCATCAATTTCCACATGAAGCCGTTCTCTGAGAAGCTGTTTGGTACACTGGGCAACCTTATACTCCTGGTGGAACAGGATCCGTATGTCCTCTGTAAGAGGATTACTGATCTGTTCCCGGTTCCGGATACGCTGTACAGCAAAGGCAAGATGATCTGCCATAGGAAACAAAATGGAACGGTCGATCCGGCCGAATACTTTTTCTGCATGGTCAAGAATTTCTCCGGCAAGTTCCAGACATTCCGGAGGAACAGACCGGATGATCTCTTCCGCCGGTCCTCTCTCTGTAAGCTCCGTCAGCGTGTATACTTTTGCATCCTCTCCCACAGAAACACTTTCGCTCACCTTTCTTCCAAAAGCAATTCCTTTTCCCATAATCAGACATTTACATTTATCCTTACTTCGGATCCCAATAAATGTATTATGATTTAAAACCTTTACTATCCTGTACACCATCCGTATCCTTCCCCATTCAGCTCTAGTTCAGCACTTCCACCTCAAACAGCGGCTCTCCTGCTTTCACCGGTCCCTCTTTCAGAAGACGGATCCTCTGATCGTCTCCAAGTTCCGTACAGAGAACCGGCGTCGCCAGAGACGGCGCATTGGCTTTCAGATAATCCAGATCAAGCTTCAGCATAGGCTGACCTTTTTTTACCTTCTGTCCATTTTCCACCAGAACCTCAAATCCCTCTCCATTTAATTTTACTGTGTCGATTCCTACATGGATCAGAAGGCTGACCCCGGAATCTGTCATATATCCAACAGCATGCTTTGTGTCAAATACAAAAGCAACCTCTCCATCCTCAGGAGCATATACAAAGGCTTCCTCAGGAGTTACCACAGCGCCGTCGCCCATCATCCTCTGCGCAAACGCTTCGTCAGGAGCCGTTCCCAGGTCTGCCGCCTTTCCGGTCACGGGGCTGGAGATCACAATTCGTTTTACTACTTTCTTCTCTGTTTCTGTATTCTCAGTTTCTTCCTGCTTTGCTTCTCCTGCTTCCTCTGCTTCTGCATAGGTATCCGGAGCTTTTTCCAGATAATCCTCCAGATTGGATTTGATCACCGTTACATTTGGTCCGTAAATAACCTGCACTCCATTTCCCTTATGGACTATGCCGGAGGCTCCTGTCGCTTTCAGAATGCTGTCATTGACCCTGGAAGCATCGTGGACCGTACAGCGAAGCCTTGTTGCACAGCAGTCCACATCACTGATATTCTTTTTGCCGCCAAGACCTCTGGTAATCGCCTCACTGACCGGATCCTCGCTGTCTGAAGCCTGTACCTCTCCGGCTGCAGCTTTTCTGGCATTCACATCTGCCTTTGTATAAAGCTTTGTTTCTACATCATCCTCTTCGCGTCCGGGAGTCTTAAAGTTAAATTTCCGGATCATGAATTTAAAAA
>NZ_CABVDF010000194.1:0-5527 GCF_902497045.1 uncultured Blautia sp.
CATTACTAAAAGAAAGGAAAAGGTGATGTTTTAGCTTCTATAAACATCATACAAGGAGAATTATGAAATTTACGCAAACAGAGAAAAAACAGCTTCTGATCTATGTGATCATAGCATATGGAATCACCTATGTGCTGGGACTTCTGATGTGGTATGGTTATGGAAAAGGTCTTGATCTCAGCGCTTTTCCAAACGCGCAGATGCTGTATCCGGCAGCAGGTGTGATGCTGGCTTATTTAATTACCAGAAAGGGAGATAAAAATCTTCCAAAGACTTTTTACATATTCTTTGTGGCACTTACGGCGGTGCTGGTTGTCTGTACGGCAGCTTCTGTTCTGGATCCGAAAAATATAGATCTGATGGGCACGCCGTTTTCTCAGTGGATGCTGATTCTGCAGTACGTTATGATAGGCGGCAGCGTTATTTTCTGGATTCTTCTTCTGGTATCCGGTAAAGAAAAGCGCAGAGCCTATGGACTGAACAGTGGCCATTGGAATACATCTGTTCTTATGATCCTGTTGTTTATTGGATTATATCTTCTCAGATTTGCCATTGCCAGCGCCCTGGGCGGCCAGCTTTCTGAATTTGGAAAAATAATGGCAAATCCGACTACCTGGATCATGTTTTTTACTGTTTTGGTGAACTTTTTCCTGTCAGTAGTGGCATTCTTCGGGGAGGAATACGGATGGAGATATTATCTTCAGCCTCTTCTTCAGAAAAGATTTGGACTGAAAGGCGGTGTGATCCTTCTGGGCTGTGTGTGGGCTGTATGGCATCTGCCTATTGACTTTTTCTATTACACTACGCCGGATATGGGACTGGCGGCTCTGGCAAGCCAGTTCGTTACCTGCATTACTCTGGGGCTTTTTATGGCATATGCTTATATGAAAACCCAGAATATCTGGGTTCCGGTGATCATTCATTTTTTGAATAATAATATGGCGGTAGTTTTTTCAGGAACATACTCTGCAGAGGTTCTTCAGAATCAGCAGATCCACTGGGGAGATATTCCTGTGGCGCTGGTAATGAATCTGCTGATCTTTGGATGGGTGATCTTTTTGAAGCCGTTTAAGGAGAAAAAGGAAAAATGCAGCCCGGCTGAATGAAATGCATGTTAAACATTAGAACAGCAAAATAAAAATGTAGGAGAGTCGAATGGTGCTGGAATTCTGACTCTCCTGTTTTTTGCATTTATTTCTATCCTGCAAAACCCTGTTGTGTGTTTGAGCAATATGAAGTAGAATAGAAGAAATGAAAAGGAGAAAGATAACTAGAAACACAGACACAGGAGAGAAAACATGGAATTTTATCAGCTTAAAATTATAAGAAAGGGAACAAAGCCGCCGGTTTGGAGGAGGTGCCTTGTTCCTTCCGATATTACTTTTGCACAGATGGCAGTGATTCTGGAAGAAATTCTTGAGTATACGTTTACAGACAAATATGAGTTTGAATTTTATCAGGAAAAGGTTCAGGTCAGAGAATATAAAGAAGGTGAACCCAAGGTGGATTCTTCTCAGTATGGTTCTGCAAGTGCCTCTGACACACTTGTAAATAGTCTTCTGGATAATATGACATGGTTTACCTTCCGGGTAAAGGACAAAGAACAGGAGATGCCGGAGTACAGAGCTGAGGTGGAAAAAAAGCTTCCTGTAGAGACAGGTGAGAACGTAGTACATTGCCCTTGCATTATTAAAGAAAAAACAGGTACAGAGGATGCTTTCTGGTCAGAGACAGAGAAGATAAACAAGCGTCTGGAGGAGCTGTTCAGCCTGGAAAAGAAAACTTCATCCAGAAGCAGAAACCCCAAAATTGCAGAGTATCTTCAGGCATACGACGAAGAGGATCTGGCTTTTCTTGCCGGAGAAATAGGGATTTCCGATGCAGAAGAACTGAAAAATCCGGAGCTTGCAGCCAGGTTTGCAGAGGAAGTTTTAAAACCGGAGGTTATGGAAAAAGAGATTCTGAGGCTGAATGAAAGGGAATTCCGGGCTTTTGAGAAAGTGACAAAAAAGGGCCTTTTTTATGTGGAGGAAAATGAATGGACAGATCTGGAATGGGCCAGTGATATTGGATATCTTGCAGTTTATGATGACGGATATGCAGAGGTCCCGGCAGAAGTTTCCGCTGTTTTTAATAAGATCTGTACACCGGAATTTTGCGAGCTCCAGAAAAAAAGAAGCTGGCTGACGGCATGTCTGGTTATGGTGGAATGTCTTTACGGTACAGCGCCGGCAAGAGTGGTATACAGAATGTACCGCAGGAGAAAAGAATGCAGAGTAAGCTTCGATGAATTTACAGAATTGTTCCGGTCTGTTCCGGAAGAGGAAAACCTCTGCGTGCTTGACGGGGACAGGATCAGCCTGAGGGGATTGCTGGAAGAAAAAGAAATTTACCAGATGCTTCTGGAACGTCAGGGAAACAGAGAGTTTTATATTCCTTCTGAGGAAGAGATCGCAGACTGTTCATATTATGGATATCCTTCTCAGGATCCGGTTTACAGAAGTATTTTTAGTCTTCTGACAGAGGAACTTGGGATGGATGCAGAGCTGGCAGAAGTCTATCTCTGTGAAATTTACAGAGTCTATTATACAGGCGGACTTATGTCTGAGGCCATGGATCAGCTGAACAAAAACGGTGTTATTTTTGAGACACAGAAGCAGGCCAGAGAGATGGCAGAACTTTTGATGGAGGCATATAACACAACCAGAAAAGTGGAATTGTGTGGACATACCCTTGACGAGGAAGGTATAGGAAACAGAAGAAACGAGACGATATTTCCGGGGATGTTCCAGAATAATATGCCGGTAAGCAGCAATAAAAAAGTTTATCCCAATGATCCATGCCCCTGTGGAAGCGGAAAAAAATATAAAAAATGCTGTGGGAGAAATGTAAAGTGACAGATAAAAAAATACGCAGGAGATTCTGCTTTAAGGGACATGTCCAGGGTGTGGGATTTCGCTATAAGATGTATTATCTGGCACAGAAATATAATGCTACCGGGTGGGTGCAAAACGAATTTGACGGTTCCGTTACTTCGGAAGTTCAGGGTGATGAGGTTTCGGTAGATATGATCCTTCAGGCACTTTTTAATGATCGGTATATCCGCATCGATGATATGGAAACCAAGGCTCTTCCGCTGGAAGAAAATGAACGGGGATTCGCGATGAGAAACTGAAAAAGGGGGAATTGCTGTGATCTTTTATTTTTCCGGAACAGGAAACAGTGCATATGCTGCCAGCCAGATAGGTGAGAAAACAGGAGATCAGATTTGCTCAATAAATGAAAGGATAAAAGCACATAGATTTTATTCAGGAAGGGAACTGGAAACAGCTGTTTTTGTGGTGCCTACTTATGCATGGAGAATACCAAGACTGGTGGAGCAGTGGATACGAAAATCGGATTTTTCTTCCGGATTAAAGGCATATTTTGTAATGACCTGTGGTGACGGGATTGGAAATGCACCAAAATATATAAGGAAGCTGTGCAGAGAAAAGGACTTTGTTTATATGGGATGCGCCCAGGTTATCATGCCGGAAAATTACCTTGCCATGTTCCCGGTTCCCTCTGAGGAAGAAGCATGCAGGATCATCCAGGATTCTCAGGAGAAACTTCAGGAAACGGCGAAAAGAATTGCCGAAGGGAAAGAACTGAAACCTGAAAAGGAGAATATGGCAGGCGCTGTGTGCAGCGGTCCTATCAATGGAATCTTTTATCCACTTTTTGTGCATGCGGGGAAATTTAATGTGGATAACACCTGTATCAGCTGCGGAAAATGTGCAAAAGTCTGTCCGCTGGACAATATCAGGCTGGTAAAGGGCAGGCCGGAATGGGGAAAGAAATGTACCCACTGCATGGCATGTATTACTCAGTGTCCGGCAAAAGCTATAGAATATGGGAAAAAATCTCTTGGAAAGCCAAGATACCGCTGTCCTTATGAGAACCGGAATATCGAATCCGGCAAGAGCTTGTAATGTGCTGCATCAGGAAATTTTATAACAGGAGAGATAATTAATATGGAAGAATTATATAAGGCAATTGAAAATAAGATCAAAAGCTCCGGCTATCCAAGACCGATTTCCGGAGAGGCGGTTTATGAGGATATCTGCGATCAGATTGATGGGAAAGAGAACGGTTCCTATGTACTTTTGTCCAAGTTCGAAGATGACGTGATCTTTGAATATCATATTACAGTCATGGATGATGAGTTTAATCTGGGAGTGCTGACCATGCGGCTTCCGGAGGGTGTTTTTGAAGTGAATTTTGATGAATAAAAAATAGATCAAGCAGAGGAGCCGAAAGGCTTCTTTGTTTTTTACAAACATTTAACATAGTGGTGTGTGATTCTTTTATTTGGTTTCTGCTAGAATAGAAAAAGTGAAAATTCATCTGAAAAAGAAATTTTCTGTAGAATTTCTACAAGGAGAACAGCTATGAAAAATGAGATCAGGCTTTTAATTGAAAGAAAGTATGGAGATTTGAGGACTTCGGAAAAACAGGCTGCAGATTATGTTATGGCGCATTTGGACAAGATCAGGGAAATGCCTTTGGAAAAGCTTGCACAGAAAAGCGGTGTCAGCCAGCCGACGATTATCCGGATGACAAAGGCTCTGGGATTTCAGGGTTATAAAGAATTCCGTTATGCGGCTGTAGAGCAGCTGGCTCGGGATCAGCAGGAAGAATGGATTGCTCATCCCATGTACGGATATCCGCTGAACCGAAAAGATAAGTTAGAGGATATTCCAGGAAAGGCAGCAGTAACTGCAGGAAAAATGATAGAAGAAACCCTGAAAAACTTTCCGGTAAGTGTATTTAAAAAAGTAGTTGATGCTCTTGGAAAAGCCAGGATCATAGATATATACAGTGTGGAAAACTCCAATGCGGCGGCTTCAGATCTGCTGACAAAGCTTCTTTATCTGGGACTTTGCTGCAGGCATTTTGACGATCAGTATCATCAGAGGATCAGCGCCGGAAATTTGACAGATCAGGATGTGGCAGTAGGGATTTCTTATTCCGGATGGTCCAGAGATACAGTAGATGTAATGAAGGAAGCGAAAAAAAGCGGGGCTGCAACAATTGTGATTACAAATTTCAGAGATTCACTGATTACAAAATATGCGGATATTCTGATATGCACCAGCCAGCAGCAGTATTTTTATGGAGACGCGATTTTTTCCAGAACAGCTCAGATGATGATCATTGATATGATCTATATGGGGCTGATTGCTTCAGATTATGACAGATTTTCGGCAGCCCTTGACAGAAGTGGAAGAGCTGTCTGCGATAAGGCATATCTGCCTGTGTAAGTTTACTACTTTGATGAACTGTAAAGGCTTTGTTAAGTTTACCTGTGCTTAACAAAGTCTTTATTTTTCTTTGATGGAAAGCATTTTTTGCGGTTGCTATAATGGCGGTGTTTCGAGAAAAATCCATAAGACTGGTTACATGATTGATCATTACGATCACAGGTAAAAAAGGAGACCAGCTATGAAAAGTCAACCCTAAATTAGCAAAAAATTAAGTTCGTTTT
>NZ_CABVDF010000195.1:0-5507 GCF_902497045.1 uncultured Blautia sp.
TCTACCTCTGCCTGATAGGAATACATCTGCTTAATGTCTTAACTAAATGACATTGGTGTCGAAAGGCTCCTCCTTTTTGATCTATAAAAACAAAAAAGCCATTTCCTATAAGGAAATGACAGCTGTTTTTCTTTTTACGCGCGCCGCACCTCGGAATGCATCCACAGACGTTACCTTTACAGCCAACTCGGCCCAGGCACCCTCACGGCACACAAGAGCTTCTGCTTAGTGCTGCTGCATTCCTGCCCTGACACGGTTCACAGATTCCTGTTGCGTGAGACCCAGACGTCAGCGCCGCTTATAAAGGGCAGCTCTGCAAAATACAAGCCTCAGATTGGCATCACCCCTGCTGTAGCGGATTGCAGGTACAGGGCACCGCTAACTCCCCGGCTGCGCGGAATTTAAGTATAGACGATTTTTGCAGTCTTGTCAAGAGGGGCAAAAGTATTATATAATAGAGAAAAACTATTAAGCAAAGCGGGGTGCGTCATTATGATTAAAAGAATCGGATTGCTGACAAGCGGCGGCGACTGTCAGGCTTTGAACGCCACTATGCGTGGTGTGGTAAAGGCACTGTCCAATGCAGTGGATGACCTGGAGGTTTATGGTTTTGACGATGGTTATAAAGGCCTGATCTACGGGAAATACCGTATGCTGACTTCAAAAGATTTTTCAGGTATCCTGACACAGGGAGGAACAATCCTTGGAACTTCAAGACAGCCGTTTAAGCTGATGCGGGTTCTGGACGAAAAGGGACTTGATAAAGTAGAGGCTATGAAGCAGACTTATTATAAGCTCTGCCTGGACTGTCTGGTGATTCTGGGCGGTAACGGCACCCAGAAGACAGCGAATCTTTTAAGGGAAGAGGGACTGAATGTTATTCATCTGCCCAAAACGATTGATAATGATATTTTTGGTACAGATATGACTTTTGGTTTTCAGAGCGCTGTGGATATTGCCACCAATGCAATTGACTGCATCCATACTACAGCTACTTCACACGGCCGCGTGTTTATTGTAGAGATCATGGGACATAAAGTGGGAAGTCTTACTCTTCATGCAGGACTGGCAGGCGGAGCAGATATCATCCTGATCCCTGAGATTCCTTACGATATTAAGAAGGTTACAGAAGCGATCCAGAGAAGGAATAAAGCAGGCAAGAGGTTTACGATCCTTGCTGTTGCTGAAGGTGCGATATCCAAAGAGGATGCCAAGCTTCCAAAGAAAAAATATAAAGAAAAACTGGAAGCAAGAGCAAAGAAATATCCGTCTGTCTCCTACGAGATCGCTGATCAGATTTTCAAGGAGATAGGAAGCGAGGTTCGTGTTACAGTTCCGGGTCACATTCAGAGAGGCGGACAGCCATGCCCTTATGATCGTGTGCTTTCAACCAGAATCGGCGCAGGCGCTGCAGAAGCGATCCTTGACGAGGATTATGGTGTTATGATCGGTGTTGTTGACGGTAAGATCAAACGAGTTCCTCTGGCAGAATGTGCAGGAAAACTGAAGATGGTATCTCCGAAAGATCAGACAGTAAAAGCTGCCAAACAGATCGGCATCAGTTTTGGTGACTGATCCGGAAGGGGAAGCAATAATAAAAAATAACAACTGAGGGTGCTGCAGACGGAGCCGATCTGCTTTGCAGCATCCTTTTCGTTGCCATGAGAGGAGAAAAAGCTATGAGCTATACTGCCCTGTACAGAAAATTCAGGCCCGATAATTTTGACGATGTAAAAGGGCAGGACCATATTGTGACTACTTTGACAAATCAGATCAAGGCAGAGCGCATTGGTCATGCATATCTGTTCTGCGGCACCAGAGGAACCGGTAAGACAACAGTGGCAAAAATTCTTGCAAAGGCAGTCAACTGTCAGAATCCGGTAAACGGCAGTCCCTGCAACCAGTGTGAGATGTGCAGGGCAATACAGGCCGGCACATCTATGAATGTAATAGAAATCGATGCTGCCTCCAATAATGGTGTGGATAATATCCGTGAGATCCGGGAGGAAGTGACTTATCGTCCCACAGAAGGAAAATATAAAGTTTATATTATCGATGAGGTTCATATGCTTTCTACAGGAGCATTTAATGCTCTTTTAAAAACACTGGAGGAGCCGCCTTCCTATGTGATTTTTATCCTTGCGACTACAGAAGTCCACAAGATACCGATTACCATTTTGTCCAGGTGTCAGAGATATGATTTTCACAGGATTTCGATTGATACCATTGCTGCCCGTCTTACAGAACTGCTGAAAGCCGAAGGAGTGGAAGCAGAAGAAAAAGCGGTACGTTATGTGGCAAAGGCCGGAGACGGATCTATGCGAGATGCCTTGAGTCTTTTGGATCAGTGTATTGCCTTTTATCTGGGGCAGACGCTTACTTATGATAAGGTACTGGAGGTACTGGGGGCAGTAGATACAGAAGTTTTCAGCAGCCTTTTGAGACAGGTTCTTGCAGGAAATGTAACAGGTTCTATTCATATTCTGGAAGATCTGATCGTAGGAGGAAGGGAACTGGGACAGTTTGTGGCAGATTTTACCTGGTATATGAGAAATCTTCTTCTGGTAAAAACTTCCGAAAACCCGGAAGAGGCAATTGACGTTTCTTCTGAAAATCTAAAGCTTCTGAAAGAAGAAAGTGAAATGACAGATGTGGATACTCTGATGCGCTACATCCGCATTTTTTCTGAACTTTCCAGTCAGATCCGTTATGCTACTCAGAAAAGGATTTTAGTTGAAATTGCTTTGATCAAGCTTTGCCGCCCGGCTATGGAAACCAATATGGATTCTGTTCTGGACCGCCTTCGAGTATTGGAAAAGCGCATGGATGAAGCGCCTGCCCGGCAGGTGATCGTCCAGCAGGTGACACCGGCCGGAGACGGAGAAATGCCGGAGACGGCTCCTGAACCGAAAAAGGCTCAGAAAGCAGCCCCGGAAGACCTGCAGAAGATCGTTGCCGGCTGGAAAGTGATCGTGGGACAGACTACAGCAGCTTTTAAGCAGGCTCTTTTAAAATCCATTCCTAAATATAACGGCGAGACAGGGGAGCCTGTACTGTATGTGGAATTTCAGACGCCTCTGGGAAGAAACTATCCGGATGATTCGGATGCCTGCCGGGAACTGAAGCAGATCATAGAGAGACAGACCGGAAAAAGTGTGGAACTTCATATGCTGGTGGCAGAAGATCATCAGCAGACGAATCTTGTTAATATTACCGTAGACCAGGCTATCCGTGAAAATATCCATATGGATGTTGTGGTGGAAGAGGAACCGGAAGGAGAGTCCTGACTCCAAACATATTGACACAAAGGAAACAATAAAATATAGTAGAGTAGGTATAAAAGTAAAAATCAGGAGGAAGATAAATATGGCAAAGCGCGGAGGATTTCCAGGTATGGGAATGCCTGGGAATATGAATAATTTAATGAAACAGGCGCAGAAGATGCAGCGTCAGATGGAAGAAAACCAGAAGGAACTGGAAGAAAAGGAATTTACAGCTGCAGCAGGCGGCGGAGCCGTTGAAGTGACCATTTCCGGAAAGAGAGAGATCACTAAAGTAAAGCTTTCTGAAGAAGTTGTGGATCCGGACGATATTGAGATGCTGGAAGATCTGATCGTAGCGGCAACCAATGAAGCTCTGAGAAAAGTAGAAGAAGAGTCTTCTGCTGTGATGTCCAAGCTTGCAGGTGGTCTTGGCGGTCTTGGAGGAGGCTTTCCATTCTGATGGAATATTATAGTACTCACATCAATAAGCTGATCGAACAGCTTTCGCATCTCCCGGGAATCGGAGCAAAATCTGCCCAGAGACTTGCCTTTCATATTATGAATATGCCGAAGGACCAGGTGGAGCAGCTGACATCTTCGATTACCGGGGCAAGAGAAAAGGTCCGCTACTGTAAAAACTGCTGTACGCTGACAGATCAGGAACTTTGTCCTATTTGCAGCAATCCCCGACGGGATCCGTCAACCATTATGGTGGTGGAAAATACAAGGGACCTGGCTGCCTATGAAAAAACCGGCAAATATGAGGGGGTGTATCATGTGCTTCATGGTGCGATCTCTCCTATGCTGGGGATCGGGCCGGATGATATCCGGCTGAAAGAACTGATGCAGCGACTGCAGAAAGATGTAAAAGAAGTGATCATTGCCACCAATTCAAGTCTTGAAGGTGAGACAACAGCAATGTATATCAGTAAACTGATCAAGCCTACAGGAATCAAAGTCAGCCGGATCGCAAGCGGTGTTCCGGTAGGCGGAGACCTGGAGTATATTGATGAGGTGACACTGCTGCGTGCATTGGAGGGCAGAGTAGAACTGTGATTTTTAATGAGGCAGAGAAAAGAGGGAGAAGCCGGTGGCAAAGAAAAAAATAACTTCCTCTCAGGTTGCTGAAAGAGCCGGGGTTTCTCAGGCGACAGTGTCTATGATCCTGAACCGAAAGAGCAATGTTTCCTTTTCGGCTGAAACTGTGGAGCGTGTGGAACAGGCTGCCAGAGAGCTTGGCTATGAGCTGCCTCGAGGAAGGAACCGCAGAGATAATAAAAAAGAAAAACTGATCGTTGTATTTTGTCCGACTTTGACAAGTCCTTATTATGTTTTGCTGCTGCAGGGGATCGAGGCAGTTGCCAATGAAAAAGGGTATGGTGTTTTTATCTGCAACACCCAGAGAAATGCAGGACTTGAGGAAAAGTATCTCCGCATGATCCGTACCATACAGCCCCAGGGGATTATTTATACATGTAATCCCCACCCGGATTTCCAGAAAAAAGTGGAAGAGACTGCAAAAGAGATTCCTCTTGTGATCATCAGCAACAAAGAAAAGACGACTACTGTAGATGCTATCAATCAGGATAATACTATGGTGGGACGGCTGATGGCCCGTCATCTTCTGGATCTGGGACACAGAGATGTGGCGTTTATCACACCGCCTTTGACCAGGAGGCAGTGGCAGAGATCCCGGAGGATCGATGGGTTTGTGAAAGAGTTTGAACGGGACGGGCTGGAAGGTCATGTTCTGATCAAAGCCGCAGACGAATCTATTGACAGGCAGATTCCCCGGATGGATTCTGAATACACTATGGGATATCAGCTTACTTTGGAGCTTTTGAAAGAAGGAAGGCATTTTACAGCTATTGCAGGACAGAACGATATGATGGCAATAGGCGCAATTGATGCTCTGGAAAAATCCAGGATTCGGGTACCGAAGGACGTGTCGGTGATCGGATGTGACAATATTTTTTATTCCGGAATCAGAAGGCTGTCTCTTACGACCATTGATCATTTTGTTGCCTTAAAGGGAAGAGATGCCTGTGACATCATTATCCGCAAGATCACTACTAACGATCAGTTTTATACAGGCCCTCAGCCTACCAGCCTGTATAATATAGAATATACTCCTAAATTGATCGCCCGCAGGACAACTGCCTATGCCAGTACAAAAAATAAATATTCTGGTAAAAATTATTATTAATAATTTTATGTATAAGGATTTCCAGAAAGTTGAAAAAG
>NZ_CABVDF010000196.1:0-5488 GCF_902497045.1 uncultured Blautia sp.
ACCGGAATTAATTTCAATATATTTTCCTATTTTATCTTTCATATCCATCAGAACTTTTTCTTCTGCATGCTTCATATAAAGAACTTTACGGTATACATCATTCACTTTTCCTACCGAAGCCCATGCAGGTCCTATAATATGCAGTTCTTTCCCGGGGCTTATCCTTTCTGCAAATTTTCTGAGAAACTCCATTCCTTTTTCCAGAAGCTCATCATCCTGACCGCTTGCAAGAATGGAAAGCATATGCGCTGCCGGAGGGTAATCCAACAGCATACGATAGCTCATCTCTTCCTGATAAAACCTCTGATAATCCTGGGCTGCCGCCGCCTGTATGCTGTAATGCTCCGGATGATATGTCTGTATAAAAGCTTCCCCCGCCTTGCGCCCTCTTCCGGAACGTCCCACCGCCTGGGTCAAAAGCTGAAATGTTCTTTCTCCGCATCGATAATCTGCCATATTCAGGGAAAGATCTGCTGCAACAGCTCCCACCAGGGTCACTTCCGGAAAATCATGACCTTTTACGATCATCTGGGTACCTACAAGAATATCTGCTTCATGAGCTGCAAAAGAGGCCAGAATTTCCTCATAGCTGCCTTTTGTTCTTGTGGTATCATAATCCATTCTAAGAATCCTGGCTTCCGGAAATGTCTTTTTGAGAACCTGTTCGATCTGCTGAGTACCTGCCTTAAACCCTCCAATATATGGCGAGCCGCAGGATGGGCAGATATCCGCTTTCGGACGTTGATAGCCGCAGTAATGACAGATCATTTTTCCATTGTTATGCTCCGAAAGAGCCACATCACAATGAGGACACTTCAATACTTCCCCACAGGAACGGCAGGATACAAATCCGGCATAGCCTCTGCGATTTAAAAACAGCATAGTCTGTTCTCCGGCTTTCAGTCTTTCCCCAATAGCCTCAGTAAGCTTTCTGCTGAGGACAGAACGATTTCCTGCCTTTAATTCTTCCCGTAAATCTATAATCGATACACCGGGAAGAGGACGATCTTCAAATCTTGCATTCATTTTTACAAGTGCAAACTCTCCGGACACAGCTTTTGTATAGGCTTCCAGAGAAGGAGTGGCAGATCCCAGAACCACTTTTGCCCCCTCCATGCAGGCACGCTGCACAGCTGTTTCACGGGCATGATATCTGGGACTGCTTTCACTTTTGTATGTCTGCTCATGCTCTTCATCAATAATAATCAGACCCAGTCTGGAAAAAGGTGTAAAAAGAGCGGATCGAGGTCCTACCATGATCTGAATTTCACCTCGCCGGGCTCTTTTAAACTGATCATACCTCTCCCCCTGAGAAAGGCGGGAGTTCAATACGGAAACCTTATCTCCAAACCATCCATAAAACCGTCTTACGGTCTGGTAAGTCAGGGCAATTTCCGGAATCAGCATGATCACCTGTCTGCCCTCCCCGATGACCTGTTCAATAAGTTTCATATAGACCTGTGTTTTTCCACTTCCCGTAACTCCATGAAGAACAACAGGACGGGGCTCCGGCTTTTTCCATTCCTGCTGAATCTCTTCCAGGGCTTTTTTCTGTACAGGACTGAGCACCGACATCTGTTCTCTTGGAATGCTGTCCCCTTTTACCGGCATACGGCATACCTCATCCTGCTCTATACGAAGAACTCCCTGTTCAGTCAAAGGCTTCAGCACTGAAGACGATATCTTCAATTCTGTACAGGCCTGTGTGTAATCCAGCGGATTTTTTTCCAGAAGAGCACGGATCACTCTTGCTCTTGCCCTGCATCTTCCGGCTTCCAGCGTCCCTGCCAGTTCTTCCGCCTCTTTTCTGTCTATATTCAGATATAAAAATCTTTTTTCCTTTGCCTTTATCTTTTCCCGCATGGGAATAACTGTCTTTAAGCACTGTGCCATAGTGGCTCCGTATCTTCTGCTCATCCATGCAGCCAGCGATACAAGGCGTGCTTCTGTGGTCTCCTCACTGCTTATAAGTCTCAGCAAAGATTTCATCTTTTCCGGAGAAACTTTCGGTTTTTCTGAAAGTCCGGTAACGTAACCTTTCCGTTCACAGTTTCCATTTCCAAAAGGAATGGCAGCAACCATTCCAATGCGGATCTCTCCCTCCAGTTCCCTTGGTACCAGATACTGAAAACTTCGATCCAGTTTTTCATGGGAGATATCCACGATGATATCCGCATAAATCATGCAAACTCTCTTTCTTCCGTCAATTCTGTCTGTTGTCCTCTGCAAGTATCTCTGCGATCAGAACACGTTCATCCATTGGATACTTCTTTCCTTCGATCTCCTGATAATCTTCATGTCCTTTGCCGGCAAGTACAATGATATCACCTGGCTCTCCATGATGAATGGCATAGGCAATAGCTTCTTTTCTGTCAATGATCTCCACATATTTTCCATCTGTTCTGGAAATACCTGTTTTGATATCGTCAATGATCGCCTGAGGATCTTCAAATCTCGGATTATCTGAAGTAATGATCGTCAGATCCGCAAGCTGTCCTGATACTTCACCCATTTCATACCGACGTGATCTTGCACGGTTTCCTCCGCATCCAAAAAGACATACCAGCCTGTGAGGATGATATTCTCTCAGTGTTGTCAGAAGACTTTCCAATGCCATTGCATTGTGTGCATAATCGATCATAAGAGTAAATTCATCAGAAACCTTGACTGTCTCGATTCTTCCTTTTACTTTTGCTACTTTAAGGGCACGAATGATATTTTCCTGTGAAACCCGAAAATGACGGCAGATTGCAATGGCAGTCAGTGAATTATATATACTGAATTTTCCTGGAATATCAATCTCCACCGGAAATTCCAGCAGACCCTTCAGCTGATAGGAAATACCCAGATAGCCTTTCCCGCCTACCATATGAGCGTCTTCTGCCCGAAGATCTGCCTGTGATGAAAATCCATAAGTTTCCAGTTCACAGGTATGTCCTTCAATAATCCTGTCAAAGTGCTCATCATCTCTGTTTACGATCCCAACTCTGCACTGACGCAGAAGCATGGATTTACAGGAAAGGTAATGATCAAAATCTCTGTGTTCATTAGGTCCGATATGATCAGGCTCAATATTTGTAAAAATACCATAGTCAAAGACAAATCCCTGGGTTCTGTGGAGCATCAGTCCCTGAGAAGAGACCTCCATAACGACACAGTCACAGCCTGCGTCTGCCATCCTGCGGAAATATTCCTGCACCACATAGGACTCCGGAGTTGTATTTGCAGCCGGTATTACCTCGTCTCCTATAATCGCTTCAATGGTACCGATCAAACCCACTTTATATCCGGCATTTTCCAGAATAGACTTTACCATATAGGTAGTTGTTGTTTTTCCTTTGGTTCCGGTGATTCCAATGGTCTTCAGCTGTTCTGCCGGATGACCGAAATATGCAGCGGAAATAAATGCCATTGCATAACGTGTATCTTTTACAAGAATCACGGTAACATCCTCAGGTACCTGGACTTCTTCCTCCACCACAAGCGTCCTGGCACCTTTGGCGATCACATCCGGGATAAATTTATGTCCGTCCACAACAGCCCCGCGGATGCAGATAAAAAGAGAATCTTCCTGAACCTTACGGGAGTCATAGACAACAGTACTCACTTCCTGCTCTGTACTTCCCTGACAGCAGGTGTATTCTAAGCGTTCTAATAATGCTGATACTTTCATTTCTATTCCTCCAAGAAACATGCGGCAGATTTTCTGCCTGCACATTTGATATACTCTTTTATAGAATATCACACACAGGTAGCGTTTTCAATGTTTCGTTTTTATTCCTCTCCGCGGACTTTCTTCCTTTTTTTATATACTGCTGTCAAAAAAAGCACCATAAACAGAGCCGACACTGCCGTCTCTTTCATAAGCTGACTGTCCGAAGGATCACCTGTTTTTGGGTTTCCGGATACCGGACGGCTCTCCTCTCTGTCATAGACATTCTCTTCTCCCCGAGACCCTGCCGGTCCGGAAATTTCAGTTTCCTGCTCCCCTGACTGTATCTGAATCTCCGCCTGGGAAGTAACCCTTCTCTCTCCAGTTTCTTTAGAAACAACTTCCACCTCATTGATCAGCTTCTTTTCTTTAATCTTTTCCGGAAGTGTAACCACAGCCTGAAGGCTTATGGCTTTGCCTGCTTCCAGTCTGTTTATCAGAGCCTTTGTTTTGGTGTTGTTCAGAATCACACCCTCCTGTTCCAGAAACACAGCAGGCACATTTTCCAGCTGAAACTTTTCTGTTGTAATAATGGAATGCAGTGTGCGTTCACCTGTATTTCGAATACAGATCCTAAATAAAATCCTGTCCCCGGGCACTGCCACTGTACGGTCCGCGGTTTTGGTTACCTGAAAATCCACTTTCAGAGGCGATATTTCTGTAATGATCTCTACCTCTTTTTTAACTGCAGAAAGTTCTCCTGTCTGCTCTTCTGACTCAATTTCTCCTTCTGCATTTAGCTTCATATTTACAGGATTTGTCCGGTCTTCCGGAATCAGGATACCCATATAAAAAATCCTTTTTTCTCCCGGTTCCAGTCTTCCTGAAACCGGCTCAGATAACGGCTCTCCATTTTCATTCTCCCAGACAGCAGACAGCCCCTCGTCCAGCTGCTCCGTAAACCGTATCTCTTTAAACGGAAGATTTCCCGTATTCTCTACCTCTATTTCATAAAGAAGCTTTTTCCCGGCTGCTGCTGTATCTGGGACTGCTTCTGCCCTCAATGTAAATTCTGGTTTCTCCAGGGTTTCCGGCTGTTGTAAATCTTCTTCTGACTGTTCGTTTTCCCCTTGTCCATCTGTCATATCTTCAGGTATTTCCATATCCTCCTCCGGCATTTCAACTTCCGGAAATACCGGATGCTCATCTGAACCCTCGTTTTCTCCTCCAACATTTTCTTCCGGTATTTCCATGCTTTCTTCCTGTTCTTCTTCTATAAAGACCATAGGATCCTCTGTACCTTCACCATTTGAATCACTATAAAAAAACTCTCTGTTGTCATTCTCATTGGTGAAGAAACTCTTTCCCGTTCTTTCCTCTTCCGGCAAGATCATTTGCGCCTGAACACTGCCTGATACCATAATGATCCCTGCAAGAACAGCTGTCAGTCCTGTTCTTTTGATTCTGTTCCATATTCTTTTTTTCATATATTTTCTCACTTTCTGCTGCAACATTTTTCCTTTCCGGTGCATAGATCTTCTGCAGCATACGATCTGCCCCTCTTTTTTTGTCTGACTCTCAGGACAACAGCATCTCCCCTTTCTGTTTTCAGGCTGCAGGACAAAAACCTGCTGATGCAGTCATTTAAATAAAGGATACTGATTGGAATACGTGCCGATTCAGCACTGAGAAATATACGGCAGACAACTATCAAACACCCCGAAGCAGATGTCTGCTGTTACGCACCCGCAGACCGCGGGCTGGATAGCTTCACTGTAACACGGATTCGGAAAATACACAATAGATGAACATAAGAATCCTTTTAATTTAATTTTT
>NZ_CABVDF010000197.1:0-5483 GCF_902497045.1 uncultured Blautia sp.
AATTATAAAAAGTGGGTACTCTAAGAGGGATACATAAAGTATCTCTCTTTTTTTGACCACAGGAGGCTCCCATGGAAAAAACAAAAATTTCCTCTGATCTGAAAGAAAATGAAGCTTATATACGTGCCAGATGTGAAAATTGTGCGGACATTCTGATCCGTCCCATGCGCCTGGGCGACAGCTGGAAGATAGACTGCCTTATGGTATATATCGAAGTGGCAGTTTCTAATATGATGCTGGATGATTCCGCTATTGGAAAAATGGTAAATCACTTCTGGGAAATCTCACCGGAGCAGATCCAGGATTTTATGCGGAACAACAGCCTGGGTATCGCAGATGTAAAGAAGTTTGACAATATGGAAGAAGCCTTTGCAGCTCTTCTTGCCGGAAATGCTCTCTTCTTTATGGACGGCTATGATAAGGCTATGAAGATATCAAGTAAAGGATATCCGAATATGGGAGTGTCCGGAGCAGAGACAGAAAAGGTGCTTCGGGGATCCAGAGAAGGATTTTCTGATTCGGTAAAAACAAATTCTGCTCTTGTAAGGAAACGGCTTCGGGATACCCGGATGAAAGTTGTGGAAACAAGTGCAGGTATCCGGTCAAATACCATGATCCAGATTCTTTATATTGAAGATCTGGTTCATGAAGAGCTTCTGGAGAAAGTAAAAGAAAGACTGGAGGAATTTGAGATCGACGGCATACTGGACAGCGGGATGCTGGAACAGCTGACAGAAGAAACATGGTACTCCCCGTTTCCTCAGTACCAGACAACAGAACGTCCGGATCGTGCGGCCCAGGAACTTTTAAATGGAAAGATTGTTGTGATCTGTGACAATACTCCTTATGCTTTGATCCTGCCAAGTTCTTTTAACGGATTTATGGAAAGCAGTGAGGACTGGTATCATCATTTTGAAATGGCTTCTTTTCTGCGGATCCTTCGGTATCTGGCGCTGATCATGTCGGTACTTCTTCCAGGGCTGTATCTTGCCGTGATCCGGTTTCACACACAGATCCTTCCTACAAATTTGCTTCTGTCTTTTGCCGAGGCAAGAGAAGGCGTGCCGTTCTCCAGTGTAACAGAACTTGTTTTTCTGGAACTGTCTTTTGAGCTGATACGGGAGGCAGGAGTACGGGTGCCGGGATCTCTGGGAAACGCCATAGGAATAGTGGGTGGTCTGATCGTTGGCCAGGCTGCCGTAAGTGCCAATCTGGTCAGCCCAATAGTAGTGATGATTGTGGCGCTGACAGCTCTTGGAGGAATGGTGATACCAAATGAAGAATTTGCTTCGGCATTTCGGCTTTTAAAGTATCTGTTTCTGTTTTTGGGAGGATATCTGGGTATTTTTGGTATCGTACTGGGAATTTATATGACTGTGGCACATCTGGCAGGACTTTTAAGCTTTGGCATGCCATATCTTCTGCCTTTTGTAAAAAAGGAGCCGGTGAAAGATGTAGGCGACGGGATCCTGAGACTGCCTTTTCGTAAACGTCAGTTCCGCCCTCTTTATGCACGCAGGGAACAAAAGCTCCGTCTTCGAAGGAGGAAATAATAAGTATGGACTATGCAGATAATAACAGAATTTCTCACCGACAGCTCTACAGACAGATGGTTCTTGCTTTTTTGGCACCGACGCTCCTTTGTCTTCCGGGAAGAGGGCAGATTCTGGGAGCGGCGGGAATCATCGGAACAATGCTGGCAGGTGTTTTTCTGATTTTGTACAGCTTTTTTCTCCGGCGTCTGGTTCCCTGGTATTCTGATCCGGTAAAAATGCTGGGACCGATTGCAGGACGACTGACAGGGCTTTTCTTTTTGAGTTATGTGATCCTTGCCAATGGTTATCTTTTATCTCTGACAGGGAAGCTGGTGCCGTCTGTGCTGGTAACAGGAATTCCGGGAACCGTGATCATTTTTTTTACAGTTTTTATATGCAGCTTTGGTACCTGTAAAGGAATGCAGAGAAGAGGAAGGATGGCAGAGGTATCAGGGGGAGTTCTTTTGGGAGGAATACTCCTGCTGCTGCTGCTTTGCATGGTACAGATCCGTATTGCTTATCTGAAGGAAATGCCGGTTCTGTTTTCGGGGCAGGATACCCTGAAAAGTTTTTATGGGGTATTATGTGCTTTTTCCGGTATTGCACTTCTTCCGTTTATGCTGCGTGATGTAGAAAAAAGAAGCACTGTGGGAAAAACCGTAGTTGTTGGAATTCTGACACTTGCCGGACTTCTGGCAGGAATTCTTTTTTTGCTTCCGGCTGTACTGGGGTGGGACAGACTGCAGCAGGAATCCTATCCGGTGCTGCCGCTTCTGGCAGGGGCAGATCTTCCGGGAAACGTACTGGCAAGGTTTGATGTGCTGTGGATGGGGTTCCTTCTTTACAGTTTACTTTTTGCAGTGGGAAGCCTGTTTCATTATGGACACCAGATTCTGATCAGATCGCATATGGGAAAGGGACGATGGTGGCTTCCGGCAGCTGTTTTTGCAGCAGCGGTGATAAATACAGATGGAAAAGGAATTGAAGCTGTGTTCGGGTCATATCTGGGGTATGTATTTGTACCGGGGCTGATTCTGATACAGGGAGGAATGCTGCTTAACAGAAAGAAAAAAAGACAAAAAAAGGTGATTGGCTGTCTTTGCGTAGCTTTTTTGCTGTTTCTCAGCGGATGTGCAGCGATAGAGCCGGAAAAAAGAATGTATCCTCTTGCTTTGGGCGTAAATACTTCAGAAGAGGGGTTCTCTCTGATATATGGAACGCCGGACCTTCCAAAAGCTACGGGACAGGAAAAAGAGGAAGAAGAAAAGGAATCTTCTGTTTTGTCTGTTACAGGAAGAGATTTTGTACAGATCAGGGAAAAATATGACCAGTCTCAGGAAAAATATCTGGATATGAGCCATATTCAGGTGATCCTGATGGGAAATCAGCTTGTGGAAAGCGGGAGATGGACAGAATTCCTTACCTATCTGGATCAGGATCCTTTTGTTGGAGAAAATGTTTATGTATTTCAAACGGAAAATCCTTCAGCCGTTTTAGCCTGGGACAGCGGCGGAACCTCTATAGGAGAATACCTTACAGGACTTTTGGAGAACCGTCTCCCGGATCAGCAGAAAAAGGGAATGACTTTACGCCAGGTTTATCATCAGTGGTATAAGAATGGAACTCTTCCGGCTCTTCCGGCGATCCTTCTGGAAAATGAAGAGATCCGGGTATATCTGGAATAAAAGAACAGAAACTGTCCATACTCTGAATAGTAATATAAGGAGGCAATGAGGAATGGAATGGTTAAAAGAGAAAAGAAACAGACTGCTCGTTTCTGTTCTTGCCGCCATGGCCGCGGCAATACTGGTGGCAGGAGGTGTCAGGCTTCCAAAAACCTGCAGGACGGCAGCATGGTGGGGAACAATATATCCGGAATTTTGTTTTTCTGAAAAGGAGGAGGACCATCCTCGAAAGATAGCCTTTCGTCTTGCGGAAGTTCTGGATTGGTGATATGATATACAGGCTAAGAATATTGAATATGCATATTAGTTCAGAAATGGAGAATGGTATATGAAGCCAGACAGAGATGCGCCTATTGGCGTATTTGATTCCGGCGTGGGCGGTCTTACGGTTGCCCGCGAGATCATGCGGAATCTTCCGTCAGAAAAAATTGTATATTTTGGAGATACAGCCCGTGTGCCTTATGGGTCAAAATCAAGAGAAAATATCATCCGCTATTCAAAACAGATCATTCATTTTCTTATGGAGCAGCAGGTAAAGGCTATTGTGATCGCATGTAATACAGCAAGCGCATTTGCGCTGGATGAGGTAAGGGATGAATTTGAGATTCCCATTATCGGTGTGATCGAACCGGGAGCCAGGGTTGCGGCTGAGGAAACAAAGAATAAAAGAGTGGGAGTCATTGGAACGGTGGGTACTATTGACAGCGGGATCCATGCTTCTTATCTGAAAAAACTTGATCCGGATATAACGGTGATCGGTAAGGCCTGTCCTCTGTTTGTTCCTCTTGTGGAGGAAGGCTGGCTTCATGATCCTGTGACCATGGAGGTTACAGCCAGATATCTTCAGGAATTTAAGGACAAAAATGTAGATACTCTGATCCTGGGCTGTACTCATTATCCTCTTATCCGATCTACGATCCGGGAGTTTATGGGAGAGGAAGTGCGGCTTGTGAATCCTGCATATGAAACAGCCCTGGATCTGAAAGCGCTTCTTCAGAAAATGGATCTGGTCAGCTCAGGACAGGAGCAGGAAGAATTTCCATATCGTTTTTATGTCAGTGATCTGGCAGATAAATTCAAAGCCTTTGCAGGCTCGATCCTGCCTTACGATGTGGAAACAACTAAAAAAATAGATATCGAAAAATATTAGGAGGCACTTATGGACAAAAACGTACTGATACATGTGCGTGGACTTCAGATGATGGATGCAGGAGATGAACAGGAACCCATAGAGCTTGTTGTTCCCGGAGAGTATTATTTCCGTAATGGAAGCCACTATCTCAGATATGAGGAGATACTGGATGAAAGTTCCCAGCCTACTATCAATTACATAAAAATGTCTTCCGGAAGTATGGAAGTCAGGAAGCAGGGGCTGGTCAATGTACATATGGTATTCGAACAGGGAAAAAAGAACATGACTCTGTATACCACTCCTTTTGGTACTTTGCAGATGGGAATTGCGGCCACAGGGATGAAACTGAGGGAAAGCGAAAACAGTATTGATATGAAGGTGGATTATGCGTTGGATATGAATGAAGAGCATGTGGCAGACTGCTATCTTTCCGTTCAGGCGCAGCCGGCAGATTCAAAAGATTTTGTGTTATAAAAAAATGAGGCTGTTGCAGCAGCAGCCTCATTTTTTTTGAACTTTATTTTTCTTTTTTACTGAACATTCTTTTAAAGAAGCCTTTCTTTTTCGCAGGCGGTGTGTCAAGGTGACCTCGGATACCGCGTACGCCTACAATGTACAGACCACTGATATCAGCTTTTACTTCTTTTTTGATCGGAATCTGCTCAAAAATCTTTTCGTCTGCGATCATAATGGAAATCTTGGGACCAATCTTTGCCTTAACGATGGGAAGTTTGGTACGGCGCAGATATTTAGGCGTCTGATCGATAACCATCTGGGGAAGACCGGATTCCTTTAAACGAAGACGTTTCTTATCAATGACCAGCATAGAGACCGTCTGTTTTGAAGCTTCAATCTGTGCCTGCTGTTCTTCCTGTTTTTTTTGTGCCTTTTTCCCAAAAAAATAAAGTGCGATCATTGCAACGATGAGGACACCCAGGATAACCAGAAGAACGATGGTAAATGTATTCATAAATACCCTCCTCAATATGTAAAATTATTTTTCTCCGGACAGGCAGATATGAAAGGAAGGCCTGTAAAGAGATGCTTTGTCATGCGAAGTATATTTTATCATTAATCCGTCTAAAAGGCAAACAGTTTCGAAGGAAAAGGGGAAAATGAATTTAGATTGAA
>NZ_CABVDF010000198.1:0-5480 GCF_902497045.1 uncultured Blautia sp.
TTTTCTTTTTATAAATACACAAAGGTTGTAGGCGGGAAAAGGATTATGATATAATAACAGACAGATTAAGCTGGATATCATATATAAAAAAGGAGTTGTATAATATGGCAGAAACAATGAAAGATTATGAGCAGGAACTAAATGCATCCATGAAAAAAATAGAAGAAGGAGATATTCTTAACGGAACAGTAGTCAGTGTTGACGAAAAGGAAGTGATCCTTGATCTGGGATATTATGCAGAAGGTGTGATCCCGGCAGACGCTTACAGCAGAGAACCGGGTTTTAGTCTGAAAGAGGCCGTACATCCGGGAGATGAGGTTTCTGCCACTGTGGTACGTACGGATGACGGAAATGGAAATATTCTTCTTTCCAGAGTAGAAGCATCAGATATTCTTGCCTGGGAAAAAATCAGAGAATATAAGGAATCCGGAGAAGTTTTAGATGTTGTGGTAAAAGGAATCACCAATGCCGGTGTGATCGCCTATGTAGAGGATATCAGAGGATTTATCCCTGCTTCCAAGCTGGCACTGGGATATGTGGAGGATACGGAATCATATCTGAATCAGCATATTCAGGTTCAGGTTATTGATTTTGAGAAAGAAAGTAAAAAGCTGATCCTCTCAGCAAAGGAACTTTTAAGAGAGAAGGCAGAGGAAGAAAGAAAAAATAAAATATCCAATGTTCAGGTAGGTCTTGTGACAGAGGGAGTAGTAGAAAGCCTTCAGCCTTACGGTGCATTTGTGGATCTTGGAAACGGACTTTCCGGTCTGGTACACATTTCGCAGATCTGTGAAAAAAGGATCCGTAAGCCTTCTGAGATTCTGAGTGTAGGAGACAGGGTAAAAGTAAAGGTAACTGCAGTGAAAGACGGAAAGTTAAGTCTCAGTATAAAAGAGGCGGAAGATATGATGGCAAAGGAGATCGAAGAGGAGGTCTATGAGGCGCCGGATGCAGGAGAAGAAGCAACTACTTCTCTGGGATCTCTTTTTGCAGGGATTAAACTGAACTGATTACTGGTTTGAATTTTAGAAAGAGGAAATTATGAAGAAGCAGGATAAAATCTTTGTGATCGGACATAAGAATCCGGATACGGACTCTATCTGTTCAGCTATCGCGTATTGCGATATTAAGAACAGAACATTCCAGAACAGGCGGTATATACCAAAACGTGCAGGCCAGATCAATGAGGAAACAGAATTTGTTCTGAACCGTTTTGGAATTCAGCCGCCGGGATATTTAAGCAATATTGGAACGCAGGTAAAGGATATGGATATCCGTATGAGTCCCGAGGCAGATAAAAGCATGTCCTTGAAAAATGCATGGGATCTGATGCAGGAAAACAGTATCGTATCTCTTCCCATCAGGGATAAGGATGGCGGCCTGGAAGGATTGATCACCATTGGTGATATTGCAAAAACGTATATGGATACCACGGACAGCTACCTTCTTTCCAGAGCAAGGACACAGTACCTGAGGATTGCGGAGACCATCAATGGAAAAGTGGTAGAAGGAAACGGTCATGGCTATTTTACAGAAGGAAAGGTCATGGTAGGAACGGCGGATCCGGATAAGATCAAAGAATATGTAGGAGAAAATGATATGGTGATCCTTGGAAACAGGGAAGAGGATCATCTTCAGGCGATCGAACTGAATGTAAGCTGCATTATTGTGGGAATGGATATTCAGGTAACAGAAAAAGTCCTGAAGCTGGCTCATGAAAGAGATATTGTAGTGATTTCATCACCCTATGATACTTTTACCATATCGAGGCTGATCAATCAGAGTATCCCGGTACGTTATATCATGAAGACGGATAATCTGGTTACTTTCCACACGGAAGATTTTACAGATGATATCCAGGATGTCATGATCAAGCACAGGCACCGTGCCTTCCCTGTGATCGATAAAAAAGGAAAATGTGTAGGAACTATTTCACGCCGTAATTTCCTGGATATGCATAGAAAAAAAGTGGTCCTGGTGGATCACAATGAAAAAGATCAGGCAGTGGATAATATTGAAAAGGCAGATATCCTGGAAATTATCGATCATCACAAGCTGGGCACACTTCAGACCATGCAGCCTATTAATTTCCGAAATCAGCCGGTAGGATGTACAGGAACTATCATGTATCAGATATACGGGGAGCAGAAGCTGGAAATCCCGCCTAAGATCGCAGGACTGCTCTGTGCTGCGATTATTTCAGATACGCTGATGTTCCGCTCTCCCACCTGTACTCTTCAGGATAAGATGGCAGCAGGAGCCCTTGCGCTGATTGCAGATATTTCCATTGAGGAGTTTGCAAAAGAAATGTTCAAGGCAGGAAGCAATCTGAAGGATAAAGCTCCCGAAGAAATCTTTTATCAGGACTATAAAAAGTTTATCGCTGAGGGCGATATTATGTTTGGAGTGGGTCAGATCAGTTCCATGGACGAAGAAGAACTGAAGGAGATCAAGAAAAAACTGGAGCCGTTTATGGTCAGCGAATGCGGACGCCATGGAGTTACCAGAGTATACTTTATGCTCACCAGCATTATGAACCGTTCTACAGAACTGCTTTTTTACGGCGAAGGAAGCCGGGAAATGGCGGAAAGTGCTTTTGGAATGGAGGCAGAGGATGGCTCTCTTTATCTGGAGGGCGTTGTATCCAGAAAAAAACAGCTGATCCCTGCACTGATGGAAGCAGCTCAGATGCTGAACGAGTATGCATAAAGGCAAGGAGGATATAATGGCAAAGCAAAGCTGGAAGCCGGGAAATATGCTGTACCCTCTTCCTGTGGTTATGGTAAGCACTGCAGATAAAGAAGGAAAAGATGATATTATTACAGTGGCATGGGCGGGAACGGTATGTACCAATCCGCCTATGCTGTCCATTTCTGTCCGTCCGGAGCGTTTTTCTTATCATATGATTCGGGAAACCGGAGAATTTGTGGTCAATCTGACTACAGAGGAGCTGGCTTTTGCCACAGATTACTGTGGTGTCAGATCCGGCAGAGATGTAGATAAATTTAAAGAAACAGGTCTTACAAGACAAAAGGCAGATTTGGTAAAAGCGCCTATGATCACAGAATCGCCGGTGAATATTGAATGCCGTGTGCGGGAAATAAAAGAACTGGGTTCTCATCATATGTTTATTGCAGAAGTCGTGGCAGTTCATGCTGATGAAAAATACATGGATGAGAAAAAAAGATTTGATCTGAACAGGGCAAAGCCTATTGTGTATTCTCACGGGGAATATCTGGCAACAGGAAGAAAACTGGGAACTTTTGGATATAGCGTAAAAAAAGTGAAAAATAAAAGAAAAAAACGATGAAAATCCAGTAAAAAGCTGCGGAATCCGCTAAGGATTGCGGAATAAGGCTTTTTATGGTAAAATAAAATTTGGTAAATTGCAAATACTTTATCTGGAAGGCAGTAAAATGTATGAATAATATCATATTGATCGGAATGCCAGGTGCGGGAAAAAGTACCATTGGAGTTGTTCTTGCAAAAATCCTGGGGTATCAGTTCCTTGATTCAGATCTTCTGATTCAGAAACAGGAAAAAAGAAAACTTCATCAGATCATATCCCAGGAGGGAAATGACGGCTTCAAAGAAATAGAAAACAGGGTAAATGCATCAATTGAGGCAGAGGAGACAGTAATTGCCACAGGAGGAAGTGTGGTTTACTGTCATGAGGCAATGGAACATCTGAAATCAATAGGAACAGTTGTTTATCTGAAATTATCTTTAAAGCCTCTTTCAAAGCGTCTCGGCAATCTGCAAGGAAGAGGAGTTCTCCTGAAAGAAGGACAGACTTTGAAGGATCTTTATCAGGAAAGAACGCCTCTGTATGAGAAGTATGCAGACATTGTGGTAGACGAAGAAGGAAAAGATCTGGAGACATGCATTCAGGCAGTTCTGAACAGACTTTCTGCAGAAAAAAGGTGACTGTTGTGCATGAAGCACAGTAGGAGCAGACAGAAACAGTGAAATTTTTATTTACAAATGTTAAAAATGTGTTATAATACGTTATTGAACATTTTAAGATAATGTTTTTTTTATTGGAATCAGTTATTTCTGGCGTTTGCTTCGACTTACGGAGTAAAAATAATTATAGAGGTGTTTTATGGAACAGTATGTAATTAAAGGTGGCAATCCGTTAGTAGGGGAAGTTGAGATTGGCGGAGCCAAAAATGCGGCCCTTGCAATACTTTCGGCTGCTATTATGACGGATGATACCATATTAATTGAGAACCTGCCTGACGTAAGAGACATCAATGTTTTACTGGAAGCAATCGCGGGGATCGGAGCGCAGGTAGAGCGCATTAACAGATCCACTGTGAAGATCAACGGATCTACCATTGCTGATATCAGTGTTGATTATGAATATATCAAAAAAATCCGTGCGTCCTATTATCTTCTGGGGGCACTGCTTGGAAAATACAAACATGCAGAAGTACCTCTTCCGGGAGGCTGCAATATCGGAAGCAGACCGATCGATCAGCATCTGAAGGGCTTCCGTGCCCTTGGAGCAGATGTAAAGATCGTTCATGGCGCTATTGTTGCCAGAGCAGAGAACCTTCATGGAAGTCATATTTTCCTTGATGTGGTTTCTGTAGGAGCAACCATTAATATTATGATGGCTGCATCTATGGCTCCGGGACGTACCATTATCGAGAATGCGGCAAGAGAACCTCATGTTGTAGATGTCGCAAACTTTTTGAACAGTATGGGCGCAAATATCAAGGGTGCGGGAACAGATGTAATCCGTATCAAAGGTGTGGAGAAGCTCCATCGTACGGAATACTCTATCATTCCGGATCAGATCGAGGCAGGAACCTTTATGTTTGCTGCAGCGGCTACCGGCGGTGATGTTACAGTAAAAAATGTAATTCCCAAGCATCTGGAGGCAACTACAGCCAAGCTTGAAGAAATTGGCTGTGAAGTGGAAGAATTTGATGATGCAGTTCGTGTCCGTGCAGCAAAAAGACTTCACAGAACACATGTAAAAACACTTCCATATCCGGGATATCCAACAGATATGCAGCCGCAGATCGCTGTTACCCTTACACTTGCAGAGGGAACCAGTATTGTTACGGAAAGTATTTTTGAAAACCGTTTTAAATATGCAGATGAACTTTCCAGAATGGGAGCAAACATTAAGGTAGAGGGAAATTCTGCTATTATTGACGGTGTGCGTAAACTTACAGGCGCAAGAGTCAGCGCTCCGGATCTTCGTGCAGGTGCGGCGCTGGTAATTGCAGGTCTGGCAGCAGATGGTGTTACAGTAGTGGATGATATTGTTTATATCCAGCGGGGCTATGAGAATTTTGAAGAAAAGCTGAGAAGTCTGGGAGCTGAGATAGAAAAGGTTTCCAGCGAAAAAGAAATTCAGAAATTCCGTCTTCGTGTGGGATGAGCGTTGCTGTGAACGAAGTAGACAGTTGATTCTATTCATAAAATGTTCATAGATTTATTCTTGACAAAAAGAATAAATAAGT
>NZ_CABVDF010000199.1:0-5434 GCF_902497045.1 uncultured Blautia sp.
ATATGGACGAAAACATGCTTTTTCTCCATTTATATATACTTCTGCATTATGGTAAACACCTTCAAATTCCAGGATAAAAATCTTTCCGTTTTCCTCCTCCGGTACATAAAAGCATTTTCTGTATTCATAATCTCCGCCGGTATACCAGCCAATATTTCCCGCTCCTCTGCTGTCTGCAGTACGCGGTTCCCTGATCATTGCATCATGCGGAAGAGTGACCGGATATTCTATTTCCTCTCCGTCAAGACTTTTGCATATCCAATCCTTATTAAAATTAATTTTCTTCATAATATTCCTCTCCAGGAGTAATGGCGATTTCCTTCCCTCCTAACTTCAGCACTCCCCGATCGCAGTCTGCGTATACCCGGATTCCTCTGCTGTCCCAATTAATCTCAACTATTCCGGAAAAAACAGGCAGCGTCACATGCATTTCAGAAAAAAACTCCATCCTGGGTTCCAGAGAAAATGGATTACCAGGAGTATCAGGAAGCTTCAGACCAACAAAATATTTTGCCAGGAAGTAAATCGGACTGGCCGCCCATGCATGACAAAGACTTTTTCCAAATCTGTCTCCATACATATCGTACTGCTCTTCCTGTGATATACCAGGATCAAATTCCTCCCAAAAGGTCACCGCACCTCTTTCCAGCATACCTCCCCAATACTCCTTCAAAGTCTGAAAAACCTGATCCAGTCTGCCAATACGGCACAACATATCCAGTTCAAAAAATTTAAAATACGGAGTAGTGATGGCTGGAATTTTTTCATTACAGATTACATTTCTAATGATTTTTTCCTGCTGGTCCTTGTCTGCAAACTCAAACAAAACAGCAAAAATATTACCATGACGTGTTACATGTTTTCTGCCCGACACAAAAGAATCAATATATGCTCCCTTTTCTTCATCCCAGAAAAATACAGAAACTGCCTCTTTCAAAGTCTGGTATTTCTCATAATATTTACTGCTTTCCAGCCCCAGAAGACTGCTGATATCACCCATAGCCTTCCAGCAGGCTCCATACAGCATCTGCTCAGCACAAAGAGGGCCTTCTTTGTCGAGATCTGCCCAGTCAATATAAATCCAGTCTTTTTCTCTTCCTGTAAGAAATCCATGCGCATCTGTCTGATTTTCGCAAAATTCCATTAAAGAACACATTTTAGGATAAATCTGCCTTACAAATCTTAAATCTCCATATGCCTCTAAATGTTTCTTTACACCCAGTATCCAAAGCAGCGAATAATCTACAATTGTATTGATATGAGCCGTCATAGGATCATTTCCCCGAAGAGCCATAAGTGTTCTCTGGTCAATGTCCGAATCTGCCATCAGATACTGATTTACAAAGAAACTCTGATAAGCATCTCCTGACCAGATCCATTTGTCACGCTTGACACCGTCAATAAAAAATATACCGCTGCACAGACGAAAGGTATGCTCTGATACCTGCCAGATTCTGTTCATTAAGGAATCACTGCTTTTAAATGCTGCCTTTACAGGAATATCTACGTATTGATGAACTGCATACAAATCTACATTTTCCAGCTCGCACCGGGGTATAAATGCAAATCGTACTGCACAGCAAGGACATTTTCCAGTATCAGGATCCGGATGCCAGCTATAATAACAATGATCCGGATCTAACGCTTCTTCCATTGATTCTCCACAGCAGACAGTCAGAGAGCAAAGTTCTTTTTTCGTCTGGATATGAAGCTCTGCTGTCAGCTCTGTTTCAAATTCAAACAGAACACCTCCGCCACAGGATTTTTTATTTACCGGATAAAAAATTTTTTCGCTGTACTCCCAACAGGACGGATCCTGTTCAGGGTGTGTAAAATATCTGCTGTATCCCACCTCTACAGGTGGAACAGAATAATCTTCAGCCATCCAGTCCCGATCTGAACAAATAACATCTCCTTTTATATAAATACTGGGAAAAGTTTCTATACATCCTGCATGAACAGAAATCTGTACCCTGCCTGGTCCACAGCTTATTGTTTTTCCAAACGAATACTTCTGATCTCCGGCAAGAACATAACCGATAGATCTGGAATACACACAAAATTCTGTTTCTTTTTCCAGTTCATAAGTCCTTCGAAAAACAATACGATTGCGAAATCCTTCACTTTTCCAGAATGCTGGCCATCCATAACCTCTTTCTACGCGGCTGAAATTCTGCTTCATTCCATAGTATAATTCCATATCTCCCGGGTACCATATCCAATAGCTTTTATTCATTTTGACTTTCCCCTTTTCATACAAGATAAAATTTTCTTAAAAAATAAGTAGGCGTACAGCTCCAGGCGTGGCAAAAGCTGTTTACCGCCACTGATCCATAGGGTGATTCATACTTATTATAAGGATTGTATAATTCCCAAAAAGTATCTGCACCGTCATGGATCATTTCTCCCCAGTATCTGCGCATTTCATACAGCGCTCTTTCTTTTTCATCAGATCTGATCAGCGCATCAATATAGTGATGATACATATACGGAGTAACCATTCGAATTCTCGGATTCACCTCGATCGTATGAAGAATCAGTTTTCTGTTTTTTTCTTTGTCAAATACTCGTGCAAGCACCATCCATACCTGAGTTGCCCAGGATACCTGTCTTTCTGCTCCACTGACAAAAAGCTTCTGTTCCTCATCCCAGAAATGTTCTACGGCAGATTGTTTCAAAACCTCCATTTTTTCTGTCAGCCATTGAATCGTTTTTTCATCCTTCATATATTCAGCCAGCCGGATTCCATATCTCATAGAATAAATCAGAATAGCCAGAGATGCTGCCTGTGTATTCAGTCCTTCTCCCCAGTCCACAAAGCACCAGAATTCGCCACTGTGATCAGGCACAATCCCTTCTTCATTCAGATAGGTTAATCCAATTTCAATCTGGCGGATTGCTATTGGATAAAGATCGTTCAATGTATCCTTATCTCCGGTTGCCCGATAATAATCCAACACTACTGATCCATAAAGCAGCGCATAATCAAACAAATACGTATCATCCGGTTCAATTTCCGGCTCCAGAAACAGACAGGCTGCCAGCTTTCCTTCATTAAAAGTAAGTCCTCCAAACAGGTACAGGCAGCGTTTTACCATATCTGTATTATGAAAAGTTTTGTAGTTTGCTCTTGCCTGCAGTCTCAGATCTCCCAGCCACATTCTGCGGTCACGCTTTGGCCCGTCTTCAAAAACAAGCTGCATACAGTTTTTTAAAGTACGGATACTTACCGCATCTATTTTTTTCAGAAGTTCATCTTCCGTTCTGAGCATGGAAACTTCTTTCTCACTTACAGCTGAAACTGACTCTGCTTTTACTTCATTGACCACAAGAGAAAACTTTAAAGATACTGCAAGCACTCTGATCTCCAGATAACGAAATGCATATCTTCTTGGAAGTTTCAGTTTTGTCGGAAGCACATCTATATGAAGATATTCTTCCTGAATCCAGCCTTTGCTGATCCAGCCGTTATAAGAATCGGTTTCTGCCCCCAGTTCATCCAGACGTTCTGCGAATTTCAAATAAATGTACGCCGGGGCATCCTGGTGGCTTCCAAAAGAACCAAGATCCAGCGTCACATAACCTACATGATGGTTTCCAAAGTCAAGGATCACCGATTCTCCTGCATTCAAATGTTTTTCTTTTAATTTATCCGGACTTTCTTCTTCACAGACTTCCAGTTCGGATTTTTCGTTCTCTGCTGTTTTTATAATGCGCTCCGGCAATATATCAGCTGTATGAAGTTCCGGTTTCAGTTCTTCTGCAATACGAAGAAATTTTTCATTTTTATGTACTTCAAATTCATCAAGAATACAAACAGATGCCATACTACTATCCTCCCGTTTAAATAAAAATAGCACCTGTACAAAAAGCGGAAATATATACACCGTCTTTTTGCACTGATGCTATTATAGTACTATAAAACTTACGGAGGACGCATACCACTTGCGTTAAAAAAGTGACTTTTCGCGTCTGAATATTGTTTTTTTATCTGAACTTAATATTGGGATATACTCGCTCCATATAGGGATCCGGGAACCAGTCATCCATCAGCTCTGCTATCCCGCTCTCTGCCGGAAGACCATCGTGACGCTTGGAATAACGGTCAAGAGCCAATCCGGAAAGCAGGATATTTACGCTCATAAATATTACCATGATCATGCACAGAGGTTTTCCGATACGGATCGGGATCTTCTCAATCCATTTTGCCAGAAACGGATAAATCACCTTCATCCATATAATAGCTGCAAATCCCCAGAAAAAGCAGTAAAGAAGATTGATCCTGCCGCCCAGATTAAAAGGAATCTTACTGTAATCCCAGAATACTGTGCCAAATACTATTTCTGTAAATACACTGCAGATATATTCGTAGGCTCCTCCAAGAATCGTTCCGCAGAGAAACAGTCGTCTGTCGCTTTGCTCACGATACCTGTAAAGAATCCAGGTAAGTATGGCGCAGCCCAGTCCCCACACAATACTGAAAGGTCCAAATACCACACTGCTTCGGCTCATCCATCTTCCCATGGTAAAACGGCAGAAAACAGTTTCTGTCACATCTCCAAGAAAAGCACCGATAAAAAACAATGAAACCAGCTTATAAAATCCACATCCTGCCGCAAAAACTTCTTCTTTATCTTCTTTGACCAGATTCGGATATGCTTTTATCATACGGGCCTGAAGTTTTCTGGTCATGGTATTCTCAAGGAGTTTTGAAGTGCGTCCCAGTCCTTCCACAATCTGATCCATGCGGCCTTTTTTCTTTTTCAGTCCCCAAACTGCCAGAACTGTGCCAAGGAAGTCTACGGCAAGCAGTCCAAAGAACACCCACAGAATAATCTCACCCCAAAATACAGGGATCAGTGAAATAAGCTTCAGAAACAGCGGATTCAAAAACAAAATCATGAGAACTGAACAAAGTCCCCAGATTATAGAGGTTTTCAGACATATATAACCTCCAAGATTAAAGCGTTCTTCCGAGTAATCCCACCATTTTTTGTGAAGAGCCATTTCCATCAAACGACCGGTGACATATTCCACAAAGGTATTCAGAACCATTCCTCCCAGGAACAAAAAGAAAATATTTCCCCGAAGCTCCGGAAGAAAAACAGCCACAGCCGCAGCCCCCACTCCATATACAGGACATACCGGCCCACTGACTGCACCTCTGTTTACAAAACGGTGCCTTTTTACTGCCGCCAATATTACCTCTCCGCACCATCCTGCAAATGAATAAATCATATACAGCCAGAGCAGCTGATAAAACGAATATAACATATCAATGTTCTCCTTTGAGATCCTTGTTTAGTTTAAAAAACATTGTATTTCATAAGACGAATCCTGTCAAGTTATGTCGATTTTCTTTATGCTTCTGCTATTTTCGTTTTCTGGCCTTATCTGCTATTTTTCTATTTTCACAGAAAATCATTTTACTTTC
>NZ_CABVDF010000200.1:0-5419 GCF_902497045.1 uncultured Blautia sp.
TAGTCGGCAATAAATTTCCCATACTCTTCAAACTGATAGCTAAAGTAGAAGTATTATGTAGTAACGCAGAGGTCGTTGGTTGAATAATTCCTGCCACTCCTAGTGCAATCAGCATTGCATTAATACCGACAATCCCCCTGTAATTCCCCTGAATACGGTGCATCATCGCATTAGACAAACGTTTCAGTACTACGATTTCCCGCAGATCCTCAGCAGCAATCGTAATGTCTGCGATCTCTCGCGCAAGTTCTGCTCCATCACTGATTGCAATTCCCGCATCTGCTGCTGAAAGCGCTGGCGAATCATTGATTCCGTCACCGATCATCACTACTTTTCTTCCTGCCGCTTTCTCTCTTTCAATGAATCCTGCCTTATCTTCCGGAAGTACTTCGGAATAATATTCATCCACTCCCACTCGTTTCGCAATAGATGCTGCAGTACGTTCACTGTCTCCCGTCATCATGACGATCTTGGAAACACCTTCTTCTTTCAAAAATCTTACCATCTCCCCGGCTTCTTCCCTGAGAGGATCTTCAATACAGATTACAGCAACTAATTCTCCGTCAATGGCAAGGAACAAATGAGAGTATTCTTCAGGAAGCGTATCAAATCGTTCCTGATATTCCGGACGTATCCGGCACTTTTCATCCTCAAACACAAAATGACTGCTCCCTATTATGGTCTTCTTTCCTTCTATATAGGAGGAAATACCATGGGCTACAATATACTCCACTTTTGAATGCATTTCTTCATGATACAGACTTCTTCTCTTTGCAGCATCCACGACAGCTTTTGCCATGGAATGTGGAAAGTGTTCTTCCAGACAGGCAGCAATCCGCAGAGCTTCCGGTTCAGGATAATCGCCAAACACAATGACTTCTTTTACAGTTGGTTTCGCCTTTGTCAGCGTACCGGTCTTATCAAATACGATGGTATCTGCCTCTGCCACAGCCTCCAGATACTTCCCACCCTTTACGGTAATTCCATTCTGTCCGGCTTCCCGTATTGCAGAAAGGACAGAAATCGGCATAGCCAGCTTCAATGCGCAGGAAAAATCCACCATAAGAACAGAAAGAGCTTTTGTCATATTGCGTGTGACAGCCCAGACAAGCCCTGTCCCCAGAAGCGTATATGGTACCAGACGGTCCGCCAGATGCTCTGCCTTGCTTTCCAGATTGGATTTCAACTTTTCTGAGTCTTCAATCATAGTCACAATCTTTTCAAACCGGGTAGCACCTGATACGGCCCTGACTATGATTTCCAACTCTCCTTCCTCCAAAACGGTTCCTGCATATACGGACTGACCCTCAGTTCTTCGTACCGGAAGAGATTCTCCGGTCAAAGATGCCTGGTTCACCATTCCTTCTCCGCAAGACACCTCTCCATCAAATGGGATTACATTGCCCATGTGTACGATCACTCTGTCACCCGGCAAAATATCGGATGCCGGAACAAGAATTTCCTGCTCCTCTCTTTTCAGCCATACTTTCTTTATGTTTAAAGACATGCTGCGTGCCAGATCTCCTACAGACTTTTTATGTGTCCATTCCTCCAGCAATTCTCCAATTCCCAGCAGAAACATGACAGAACCGGCAGTATTAAAGTCTCCTCGCAGCACGGACACGCCAATCGCTGTAGCATCTAATACCGGCACCTCTATCTTCCGTCTGGCCAGACATCGAATCCCTTTTCCGATATATTGGACCACTTTAAAAGTAAGCCATATTTTTCTCACCGAATTTGGCAAGAGCAATTTCCCTCCATAATGGAGCAATGTTTTTGCTATCAGCTTTTCCCTGTATGCGGAATTTAAAGCACGCCCTGAACTTGATAATACATTATCCGGAACATCTGCTTTCTCAAAATGAAACTTTTTTAATTTATGGATCAGTTCTTCTCTGTCCCCTGTATAATAGATCACAGCATCTGCGGTGCGCTCATATACTTTGACCTTTATAACACTTTTCTGTTTTTCAAGAGCCCAGCAAAGAACATCCGCCTCCGTACATGTCATTCGGTTTCGGATAACGTGGATACGGAGACGGCCCTGTACTTCATGCTTGATAAGAAATCTCATCTTTTACCTATTCGTTTTCTTCCTGTTCAGACGCACCATCCTCCTGAACATCATCTTCCTGCACCTGCATTGCCTCTTCCTGTGCACGCTTTTCATTGATCTGTTGTGCTTCTGCAAGGATATCCTCTGCGTTCTCCTGCACTGTTGTAGCAGTCTTCATAACACAGTCTTTTGCCCGCAGTACAGCCGCAGTGCAGTTTGTATATACTTTTTTTGCGTCCTTACTGGAAAGGAGCTTTACACCCGCAGTCCCAAATACGACTCCTCCTACAAAACATCCGATTTTTTTCAAAGTAGAATCACTAAACATCCTATGTACCTCCTGATTATTTGTGTTTATAGCCTGTATAGAATACCATCAAAAAGCAAAAGACGGACGCCCACGCCCAAAACCTATGTTGTTTCACAACCACATCACTTCCTTTTCTATAAGACTCTGTTTATTTTTTCATAGTAACAACTTTCATTTAAGATAGTCAATTCTAACAGTCCTTATTGATAAATTTTGTCATTTGCAGGCTACTTATATACGATTTCTCTGCTAAGCACCCCGATATTCTCCAATTCCTTTACCAGACGGTAAACGGTTGCCATCCCAATGCTCTGGTCAAGTTTCACCACCCGGGCATAAATTTCCTTGCAGCTGGAACACCTGTCTTCCAGGATAATATCTAAAATCATTTTACGCTGCTTTGTAATTCTGCAGCCATTTTCTTTCAGTTTTATAATAATACTTTCTTTTTCACCGTTCATACCCGCTTTCTCCCATATGAAATACCACGGTCTAGCTTTGAATAGACTCAACTAAAAACCCTGCTTTTTCTACTGCGCAGATCAGGATATCTTCCCCTATTTCACGGTCAAGGGATATCTCAGCATAACTTTTATTAAGATCTACTCTGGCGGAGACTCCATCAATCCGATTCAAGCTATCTGTCACACTTTGTACACAATGTTCACAATGCATTCCTGTAATAAACATGGTTTTCTTTGCGATGACCGGACCCGTCAATTTCTTTTTTTTCTTTTTATTTTTGCTGCTGCAATTTCCTCCCGCTGGACATCCAACACATTTCACTCCGCTTCTTTTTGCCTTAATAAGATATGCAGCTGCACTCCCTACTAAGATTACAATAACAAGAACTGCTATCATATTTTCCATAGAGCATTTCACATCCTTTTCTAATAAAAATGGTGGACAAAGTACTTCTTCTCTGTCCACCGTCTGCTATAACTTTTATCCTTTATGATTTTACAGAATGCAGGCTGTATTCTGAAGCAAACTCTTTATCTGACTTACGGATTCTCCAGAGAATAATCAAAGCAAATACAATAACCGCGATAAGTCCCGGAATAAATGCGGTGCCAAAAGATCCTGTTGTGATCAATGTACCAATCTGATATACACCAAAAGCTACGGTATACCCCGTTGCAAGTTGGAGACAGATTCCTCCAAGCAGCCATTTTCCACTCTTCATTTCTGAATTCATCGCTCCAAGAGCTGCAAAACAAGGTGGTGTGTAAAGGTTAAACATCAAATAAGCAAGAGCTGCTACCTTTGTCAGTCCCATAACAGTTGCTACTTCATTCCCACTTCCAACCAACGCCAGTTCATCTGTATCTATTAAGTTTGTGATACCGTAAACTACTGCAAGCGTCCCAACTACGTTTTCTTTTGCGATAAAACCTGTCACTGCCGCTGCTGCAAGCTGCCACACTCCAAATCCAAGCGGTATGAACAAAATCGCAAACGGATGGGCAATGGATGCCAAAATAGATGTCCCTTCTGCACCTTCTTCTACAAGCTGGAACTGCCAGTTAAAGCTCTGCATGATCTGTACCACCGTATTGCATACCAGAATGATCGTTCCTGCTTTTACGATATATGCTTTTCCTCGCTCCAGCATAGAGCCGCATGCCCTTTTCAAGCTTGGAAACTTATATTCCGGAAGTTCAATAATAAAGAAAGATTTTCTGTATTTTTGTCCTGTAATCTTTTTCACAAGTAAAGCTCCAAGCAAAACTAAGAGAATACCCACCAGATACATAGTTGCTGAAACCCACCATGCGTCCGCAAAGAATGCACCTGCAAAAAGAGCAATCACTGGGATTTTAGCTCCACATGGCATAAATGGTGTAAGCATCGCTGTGGTACGACGTTCTCTTTCGTTACGGATTGTACGGCAAGCCATAACGCCCGGAATCGCACATCCTGTACCAATGACCATAGGAATGACAGATTTACCGGAAAGCCCTACTCTCTTAAAAATCGGATCCAGAACTACTGTAGCTCTTGCCATGTATCCACAATCTTCCAATAATGCAATTAAGAAGTACATGACCATAACAAGCGGAAGGAAACCGACAACTGCACCAACGCCACCGATGATACCATCTACAAGGAGTGCATACAGAAGCGGGTTTGCATTTTCCATCAGTCCGCCGACCCATCCCTGGAAAGTCTCGATCCATGCCACCAGCCAGTCTGCGATCCAGGTACCGAGCGTTGTCTGGGATATGTAGAACACAAGGAAGATAACTGCTGCGAAAATCGGTATACCGATAATCTTATGTGTGATGATACCGTCAATCTTATCCTGTACGTTTCTATCCTTTGTAAAAACTTTTCTCTTCTCTACCTGCTTTACAATTCCATTCACAAACTCAAAACGCTTTCTGTCAGCCGCTTCTACTGCCGTTTTATCTTTGAAATCAATATCCCCCTGCACATAAGGTGCTTTCTGACCTTTTCCTCTTAATGCAGCCGCAGCATTTACAGTCTCTTTGAGCCCTTCATGTCCGGAAGAAGTGGAAATCGTCTTGATTACCGGACAGCCCAGCTTTTCAGACAGAATCTTCTCGTCAATTTTTGTCTGTTTCTTATTAACGATATCGCTCTTATTCAGTGCGACAACTACTGGAATCCCAAGTTCCAGAAGCTGTGTGGTAAAAAACAGGCTTCTGCTCAGATTCGTAGCATCCACGATATTGATGATCACATCCGGATTCTCATTCTTGACGTATCCGCTGGTAATGCTTTCTTCCGATGTAAAAGGAGACATAGAATAAGCGCCCGGCAAATCTACCGCAACCAACTCCTCCGTCCCGTCATAATAACCTTTCTTGATCGGACTTTCTTTTCTTTCGACCGTAACGCCTGCCCAGTTCCCGACACGTTCATTCCTGCCGGTAAGTGCATTGTACATGGTCGTCTTTCCACTGTTGGGATTTCCTGCAAAAGCAATCCTCATAATTCTCCTCCTTTTCGACGTCTTTAATTATACGCATCTTATCTTTATTAGTATGCACTAACCTTTGTGCAAAGAAAATAGTGGAAACTAC
>NZ_CABVDF010000201.1:0-5412 GCF_902497045.1 uncultured Blautia sp.
CAGGATGAACTTGCAGAAAAGGTTTTTGTTACACGTCAGGCGGTATCTCGCTGGGAAAATGGAGAAACAACACCAAATACAGAAACATTGAAACTTTTATCGAGATTATTTGATGTTTCAATCAATACGTTGCTGGGTTCCCCAAGACAATTGATTTGTCAATGCTGCGGTATGCCGCTTGAAGATTCCAGTATCAGTAAAGAAACAGATGGATTTTTTAACGAAGAATATTGTAAATGGTGTTATGTAGACGGAAAATACATGTATCATGATATGAATGACCTGATCGAAGTCTGCGTAGACACCATGGCGAACGAACAGTCTTCACCGGAACAAATTCGCGCATATATGAAAGAACTGCTACCGAAACTTGATTATTGGAAGAAATATAAAAATCTTGCGGGTGCAGAAGAGTTCACATGATGGAGCAACATATCTGGGAAATCAATTAGAATGCGAATTTGGTGGCAGCAGATGTTTCGGGATTGCTGCTAATATGGAATTCATTCTTATCAGTACCTATGAAGAAAATGGTACAAATCCGGAACTGGTTATTTACAGGAAAAGATAATTTTTCTGTTTGTGAGGGTAATGTGGATTTAAGTTTCTTGTTATCCATAGACGATGCATATGAGAAAAAGGCAGATCATGTTCTGTGCTGCGTTTCCTGGTAAACCTGTGCGCTGATTTGCTGCCATTCGCACGAACTCGCCTGACGGCTCAGACAGCGTGCTCGGTGGCAGCAGCTAACACAGGTTTACCAACGGAAGCCTCGCAAGGCACTATGATCTGCTTTTTTCTCTTTGCATCTGAAAGTGGATAACAGCTAAACAGAAATTCTTCTGGCAGTGCGGCTCTACCCGCCTTGGGAACATGAAATATAGAAGTAATATAAATTTACTGTCTGGCTCCTGCATGTCATTTACAGACATAAAATCATATTCCGCTTTCCCCCACAAACACATATTTTTACATTTGGGAAAGATATTTGATATAAATTTAACGTAAGCTGACAGGTGTATTTAATCATGTACTGATAAGCTTTGTTCTGTCGGGAAGGAGTGCTTCCTGAAGCAGATTACAAAGTATTGATCGTGAAAAAGGAGAAAAATCTATGAACGCGAAAAAAATCAGTGCATTATTACTGGCAGCAGCAATGATGGCGCCATGTGCGGCGCCTGTTCAGGTACTGGCGGCAGAGGAGGCTGCACAGGAAGCGTCCCAGGAGACAGAGGCAAAGACACCAAAATATATTTTTCTGTTTATTGGAGATGGAATGAGCTATCCTCAGATCCAGACTACAAACTATTATCTGAATGCCATAGAGGATGACGGAGACGACATTCTTACAAGTGAGAGTAAGCTGAATATGATGAATTTTCCGGTAGCAGGTTCTGCTCAGACTTATGACAGCACTTCTTTCTGTCCGGATTCTGCATCTACAGCTACGTCTATTTCGACTGGACATAAAACCTACAGCGGAACTATCAACATGGATGAAAAGATGGAGACATCTTATGAGACAATTGCAGAAAAGCTGAAAAAGCAGCTTGGATACAAGGTAGGAATCCTTTCCACAGTAAACCTGAATCATGCAACTCCTGCAGCCTTTTATGCACACCAGGCATCCAGAAACAGCTACTATGAGATTGGTCAGGAGATGATCGCCAGTGAATTTGACTATTTTGCCGGAGGCGGTCTGAAGAAAACCACAGGTGACGAAGGAGATAAGACGGATCTTTATCAGCTGGCTCAGGAAGCAGGATATAAGGTGCTGAAAACACAGGCAGAAGCAGAAGCTCTGACTGCGGAAGACGGAAAGACCATCGTGATCGATGAGACTCTGGCAGATGATGATGCTATGAGTTATGATATGGACAGGGAAGAAGGAGAATGGGGACTTGCCGACTATGTGGAAAAAGGAATCGAGGTTCTGGATAATGATACGGGATTTTTTATGATGGTAGAAGGCGGTAAGATCGACTGGGCATGTCATGCCAATGATGCAGCAGCTACCATTACAGATACCGTTGCCATGGACCAGGCAGTTGGAAAGGCAGTTGAATTTTACAACGAGCATCCGGATGAAACTCTGATCCTTGTAACAGGAGACCATGAAACCGGAGGTCTGACCATTGGATTTGCCGGAACAGATTATGATACATTTTTGGAAAATATCAGTAATCAGAAAATTTCCTATGCAAAATTTGATTCGGATTATGTAGCCGGTTATAAGGAGAATAAGACGGATTTTGATACGGTCATGGCAGATATTACAGAGCTTTTTGGCCTGCAGGCTCCATCTGGAGAGACAGAGACCACGAATCAGGCAGACAGCAAGGATGAGCATCCGGAGGGAGAAGAAGGCGGATCTCTGGTAATGACGGAGTATGAATACAATAAGCTGAAAGCCGCTTATGAGGAAACTATGAGCCGTACCGGTGAGGAGGAAGAGTTTGGACAGGAGGAATATGTTCTTTATGGAAGTTATGAGCCTCTGACCGTGACGATCACTCATATCCTGAACAATAAATCCGGTATTAACTTTGCTTCTTATGCTCATACGGGACTTCCTGTAGAGGTACTTGCAATGGGCGCAGAGCAGGAGCAGTTTGAGGGATATTATGACAACACAGATATTTATAATAAACTGGCCGCTATTACAGGAGTGCAGTAAAAAATGAAAAGCAGACTGAAAAAAAGTTCTGTTTCTCTTGTGGCGATCTGTCTGATGGTGATCCTCATGGTCCTTCCTACGGGCTATGAGGATGCTGTCATTTATAAGGGAACAGATAAAGTAAGGGCAAAGGTGCTTTCTACAGATGAAAGTACAGTAAAAAGCTCCGGGCTTATACAGTCGGGGGAACAGTTCTGTCAGGTGGAAATTCTGGATGGAAAATTTAAAGGTGAAACGACGCGTGCGGTAAATATGCTCAGTGGTTCCCTGGAATCCGATAAGATTTTTGAAAAAGGAGATATTGCTCATGTAGTGGTAAGTTACAGTGATAACAGGATTACCTCAGTAACCATGAGTGATCATTACCGTCTGGATAAGGAAATCCTTCTGGCTGGAATGTTTGTGGTTCTTCTGATCGCCTTTGCAGGCTGGACAGGTCTGAGAGCAGTATATTCTTTTGTGATTACGATTCTGACAATCTGGAAGATCCTTGTTCCGGCATATCTTGCAGGCGTGAACCCGGTGTGGTGCGGGATTCTGATTACGGCGTTCCTGACACTTCTGATCATATTTCTGGTGTACGGTTTTGACAGAAAGACTGTGGCAGCCACATCAGGTGCACTTCTGGGTGTTTTGGTTACCTGCGTGATCGGCTGTATTTTTACAGATGCATTTAAAATCCATGGTGCGGTTATGGCTTATTCAGAAAGTCTTCTTTATTCCGGATATCAGGATCTGAATCTGACAAAAATTTTTATGAGTGGGATTTTTATCGGAGCTTCCGGAGCAATGATGGATCTTTCTGTGGATATCACCTCGGCAGTAAACGAGGTAATACAGAAGAAACCGGGGATTGGATGGAAAGAAGCTGCCATGTCAGGAATGAATGTAGGACGGGCCGCCATGGGAACCATGACAACCACACTTCTTCTGGCCTATTCCGGAGGTTATATTGCTCTTCTTATGACTTTTATGGCTCAGGGCACTCCTATTGAGAATATCCTGAATTACAAATATGTTTCAGCAGAAATCCTGGATACCATTGTCGGAAGCTTCGGACTGGTAACAGTAGCACCGTTTACTGCGGTTACAAGCGGCTGGCTGCTTACCAGGAAAAAGAAGGATTGTAAGGAACTCTGAAACTGTGGTAAACTGTCTTTAAAAGAGCCGGAAATGTGGATAAGCTTTCTGGTGAAATGGATTTCAGGAGGACAGGATGAATATTTGTGTATATGGGGCTTCCAGTGCACTGCTGGAGGATATTTATTACAAAAAAACAGAAGAGCTTGGAAGAGAGATCGGAAGACGAGGACACGGCCTGGTATTTGGCGGAGGTGCCACAGGAATGATGGGAGCAGCTGCCAGGGGCGCAGATGCAGAGAAGGGGTATATCCTGGGGATTGCGCCGCGTTTTTTTGAAAAACCAGGTGTCTTTTATGAAAATTGCTCGGAATTTATTTTTACGGAGACTATGAGAGAAAGAAAGCAGCTTCTGGAAGACAGATCAGATGCTGTCATTGTTACACCCGGAGGAATCGGAACCTATGAGGAGTTCTTTGAAATCCTCACGCTGAAAAGTCTTGGACGTATCGATCGTCCCATTGTGATTTATAATATCAATGGTTATTATGATCGTATGAAGGAGCTTCTGGAATATACGGCAGAACAGAAATTTATGGAAAAAGCGAATCTTGATCTTTGCTGTTTTATGGACGATCCGGCGGAAATCCTGGATTATATAGAGCAGTATGGGAAATAATACTTTTTTGTGACAGTGAGATATGATAAAATGGGGAATGTACGATAAAAAGAAAGAGTGAATGAAAATGAAACAGGAAAATTATATGAAGGGAATGGTTATGATCATCCTTTCTGCCTTCTTTTTTGCCTGCATGAACGTCAGTGTGCGTCTGGCAGGAGACATCCCCTCATTTCAGAAAAGTTTTTTTCGAAATCTGGTGGCGGTAATTTTTGCAGGAGTAATTCTTTTAAAAAATCATGAGATACCAAAAGTGAAAAAGCAATACTGGGGACCGTTGTTCCTGCGCTGCGCCTTTGGTACGATGGGGATTCTCTGTAATTTCTATGCTATTGATCATCTTCTGGTGGCAGATGCGTCAATACTGAATAAGCTGTCTCCATTTTTTGCCATTATATTCTCTTTTTTGCTTTTGAAAGAAAAAATTACTCCTGTACAGGGTTTTGCTGTGCTTCTGGCTTTTACAGGCTGCCTGTTTGTAGTGAAGCCGGGTTTTGCCAATGCGGCTCTTCTTCCAGCCCTGATCGGAGTATGCGGAGGGCTGGGCGCCGGTATTGCCTACACTATGGTCAGAGTTTTGGGAACACATGGTGTCAGAGGACCTGTGATCGTATTTTATTTTTCCCTTTTCTCATGTCTGGTGATATTGCCGTTTGTTCTGATGAATTATACTCCAATGTCAGCAGGACAGCTGGGAACCCTTCTTATGGCAGGTTTGTTTGCAGCAGGAGGACAGTTTACTATTACAGCAGCGTATACGTATGCTCCTGCCGGAAAAATATCTATTTTTGACTATTCGCAGATTCTGTTTGCCACACTTCTGGGATTTTTCCTTTTTGGTGAAATTCCGGATAAGTATAGTTTTATAGGATACGGACTGATCCTCCTGGCATCTCTGGGGATGTTTGTTTATAATATGAGGGGGCTATCGGGAAATAGATAGTTCTAAATAAGGGCAGATGTGACTCGTGCGAGT
>NZ_CABVDF010000202.1:0-5411 GCF_902497045.1 uncultured Blautia sp.
AAGAATTTTCGAGAATCGTATGTGTCTCACTGTTTAGTTATCAAGGTTCTTTGTTTTCTTGCAACAACTTGTTTATATTATCATAAACTCTTTTGCTTGTCAAGAACTTTTTTCAAGTTTTTCAAGTTTTTTCAACTCATAAAACTCAAACGGAGAAGGAGGGATTTGAACCCTCGCGCCGCTATTAACGACCTACTCCCTTTCCAGGGGAGCCCCTTCGGCCAGCTTGGGTACTTCTCCAAATTGCCCTAGATGTTTCTCTTCTGTTTGTCAGAAGCGTTATTTATTATAACATCTTTTTCCATTTTGTCAAGCATTATTTTAACTTTTTTGCAAGTTTTTTCTGCCTGACGAACGGAGAGAGTGGGATTCGAACCCACGCGCCCTTTCGGACAAACGGTTTTCAAGACCGCCTCGTTATGACCACTTCGATATCTCTCCTTATGCAATTCTGCGTTTTCCGACGTTTTTCTCGTTGACGCGAATTACATTCTATCATCAAAGCTTATACCTGTCAAGATATAAAATCAAATTTTTTCAAAAAAATTTCCGCTATATCCAAATCCTCCGGTGTTGTGATCTTTAGATTTTTATAGGATCCTTCTACAAGAGCAATTTTCGCCCCTGTTTCCTGTTCTACCACCATAGCATCATCTGTGATCGCTGACATATCCCGGCAGCGGATTTTCTCATGAGCCTCTCGAATCAGCCTGTAATCAAAAATCTGAGGCGTCTGAATGGTCCACACAGAGCTTCGTTCCGGCGTCTCCGCAACATATCCCTGTGCATCTGCTATTTTTACCGTATCCTTAGAAGGCATACCGATCACGCAGGCGCCTGTTTTTTTTACTCCCTGGATTCCTCTCTGAATGATTTCTTCTGTAATAAAAGGTCTGGCTCCGTCATGAATCAGAACATATTCCGTATCCCGACAGACAAGAAGTCCCTGATAAACAGAATCATATCTCTCTTTTCCACCGGGTATCACTTTTGTTACCTTGGTAAGACCATATTTTTCCACAATTTCCTCTTTACAGAAAGATACAGACTCCGCCCCTGTAACCAATATAATCTCCTGTATCAGCCCACTGTCCTGAAAGCATTTCAAAGCATAATAAAGCAATGGTTTTCCTCCCAGTTCCAGAAACTGCTTCTGTACTTTGCTGTTCATCCGTTTTCCCTGTCCTGCTGCCAGAACAACAGCCGTATTTTTTCCTTCCATAAAACCTCCCCAGCAATTTTTATCTTTCTCCCAGTTTCAGGTTTGGCACTGCATTCAGATCCCAGCCATGACGCGTTCCTTTTTTATACTCGTAATAAGCTGCCGCCCCGATCATGGCAGCATTATCTGTACAGAAAATCGGTGAGGGGCGGAAAAACTGATAACCATTTTCTTCACAGGCTTTTTCCATAGCGGCCCTCAGAGTACCATTGGAAGCCACACCTCCTGCAATTGCCACTTTATCCATTCCATAATCTTTTGCCGCCATCATAGTATGCTCTACCAGAACATCTACCACTGCTTTCTGGAAAGATGCCGCCAGATCTGCACGATTTACCTCTTCGCCCTTCATCTGAGCCTGATTCAGATAGTTCAGAACAGCAGATTTTACCCCGCTGAAACTGAAATCATAAGGACAGTCTCCTACTTTCGCTCTCGGAAACTGTATTGCATCCGGATTTCCTTCTTTTGAAAGCTTGTCAATCTTCGGACCTCCTGGATATCCCAGACCGATAGCCCGTGCAACCTTATCAAAGGCCTCTCCTGCTGCATCGTCTCTGGTTCTTCCCAGAATCTCAAACACACCGTAGTCCTTTACAATCACCAGATGAGTATGTCCCCCTGAAACGATCAGGCAGAGAAACGGCGGTTCCAGATCCGGATGTTCGATATAGTTTGCCGAAACATGACCCTCAATATGATGAACACCTACCAATGGAAGTTTTTTTGCATAGGCAATAGCCTTGGCTTCTGCAACGCCTACAAGCAGCGCGCCTACAAGCCCCGGTCCATAGGTAACGCCAATGGCATCAAGGTCATCCAGTGTCACGCCCGCCTCTTTCAGCGCCTCCTCGATAACCTGATTGATCTTTTCTATATGCTTTCTTGATGCAATTTCCGGCACAACACCGCCGTACAGTTTATGAAGCTCAATCTGTGAAGAGATCACATTTGACAGAATGGTTCTTCCGTTTTTTACAACAGAAGCCGCCGTTTCATCACAGGAGCTCTCTATGGCAAGAATCAGTGTATCTTTCACAATTATTCCTCCTCAAAATTTAATTCCACACTTTTTCCATCTTTCCCCGGATATGCCTGTGGAAAAATCGATCTGACTGTATCCATATAGTCGTCCGGTCGGATCAGTGACGGACTGTAATGTGTCAGCCACATTTCTCCTACCTCTGCTGCCTTTGCCAGCTCTGCTGCCTCTCGGAACGTCATATGCTTATAGCCTTTCGCCTTATCTGCTTTGTCATCCTCCCCATACATCCCTTCACAGATAAAAAGATCTGATTTTCTTGCATTACGGAGAATGGAATCAGTCGGTCTGGTATCCGTTGTATAGGTAAGCTTGATTCCCTTTCTGTCAGGTCCAAGGACCATGTCCGGCGTATAGGTTTTCCCTTCCAGTTCTATGGTCTGCCCCTTTTGAAGAGGATTCCATAATTTCAGGGGAATCTCCTGCTCTCTTGCTCTTTCCGGAGAAAACTTGCCCTGACGGAGGATTTCCAGTGTATATCCATAGCAGATCACATTATGGTTCACCTTAAAGGCAGTGATCCTGTATCCGTTCAATTCAATAACTTCCTCCGGCTTCGTGATCTCTATAAACCGGATCTCAAAGGGCAGTTCCGGAGCGATCACTCGAAGGGCATTTACCACACGTTCCAGTCCTCTGGGACCGATCAGGGTCAAAGGTTCTGTACGGTCTGCATTCCCCATAGTCAGAAGCAGTCCCGGAAGTCCGCTGATATGGTCTCCATGATAATGGGTAAAGCAGATCACATCAATAGGCTTGAAGCTCCAGCCTTTTTCCTTAATGGCAACCTGAGTCCCCTCGCCGCAGTCGATCAGAAGGCTGCTTCCATTATATCTTGTCATCAACGCAGTAAGCCACCTTCTTGGAAGGGGCATCATACCACCTGTTCCCACTAAACAAACATCTAACATAAAATCCCTCTTTTATTCTGAAAAAGTCTGCCGCAGAATGTATCTGCCACAGTCTCTCTTATTACTTTACTGGCAAAGTGTAACACAATTAATACATCAAAACAAGGTCAAAATCCCCCGTCAGTAAACAGGAATACTTATTTTTACCTGAAAAATATCCCCCTTCTCCGTCCAGACCATTTCCCCGCCATGAAGCTCTGCGATCCTTGCAGCGCTTTTCAGTCCGACACCGCTTCCCGCTGCCTGACGCTGCTCAGCAATCACGTTTTCCAGAATTACGATTACTTTTCTTTCTTCCATATAAATGTCCGCTGTCACTCTATGCTCCTGTTTTCCATAACGAAGGATATTTGAGCAGAGATTTGTAAACAGTCTCTGTATAAGGAAGGGATTTGCCTTCCATCTCTCATCTGGCACCACCTTCCGGCCATACCCTACAGAAAACCCCTGCAGTTCCAGATACTCCAGCTGTTCCTGCAGTTCTCCTGCAAATTCCCGAAGGCTGTAATCCTGCATAGCAGTTTTTCCCGGATTTTCAAAGACAAGGGCATATTCAAACATCTTATCCGTCATCCCCCGGAGCTCCTCTGTTTTTATCAGGCATTTCTGTACATACTGCGGATAATTCTCCTGATCCCCTTTTTTTCTTCTGAGGATTTCCAGATATCCATTTAAAACCGTAAGCGGCGTACGGATATCATGAGAAAGCGCACGGATCAGTTCCTGATTATCCATATGTGCCTGACGTTCATTTTCCATACTTATTTTCAGGGCCAGGCGAAGCTCATCCAGTTCTTTTGCAAGAGCTGCGATCTCATCTTTTCCTTTCACCGTAACCGGATGTTCCATATCTCCCTGTCCCATGACAGCAGCCTCACACCGTACCCTTCCCAGATACTTCATTTTTTTATGTACAAAAATAAGGATCGGTCCCAGAACCCAAAGGCTGTCCAGGATCACGATCGACAGATAAAAAACCGGAAAAAACTTCAAAGACTGATAGCTCATCAGCTGTACTCTGGCTGTTCCATCAGAAAACTGCGTTTCAAATTCTACCGGAGGCTCCATAGTCTGCGCCGCTATATCCGTATCTGACCACGACCAGCTTCCCCATATTCTGCTGTCAAGAATCCTTGGAAAAAGACTGTCTATGTACGTTCCATTTTTTTTATCATAAATCCCCATCCAGGTATAATCGTCTGCCTTTTCCGCAAAATAAGGCATATACTCCTCCGGCCTGTCCATATGAAATGCAGGCGTTTCTTTTTTCAGCCACTGTGCATATTCCTTTCTGGAATCTTCTATAACCCCATGATCCAGCACCCAGGCATAAAATCCAAATCTCCGGTTCATCATAAATATTGTACAAAACAGCGCACAAAAAAGTCCTGCAAGAAAAATAACAAAAAGCTCCCTGGTCAGTTTGCGTTCTCCGGCTTTCCCCCTCCTAATCACAGCGGTACCCCCTTCCCCAGACGGTACGAATGATCTTTGGAGCATGAGGATCTTCTTCTATCTTATTTCGTAGATTCCGGATATGTACCATGACAATATTAGCTGCCCCGTAATAATACGCTTCTTCCCAGACTGCTTCATAAAGATGCTCCACAGAAAATATCTGCTTTCTGTGTTTCAGAAGCAGACATAAAATCGAAAATTCTGTATCTGTCAAAGAAATCTCCTTATCATTTCTCCAGACCGTTCCTTTTTCCGGGTAGACCTCAAGTCCTCCGCAGCATAATTTCTTTTCATTTTTTTCCGCTCCGCTTCCCTGATATACATGATACCTTCTTACCAGTGCTTTCACTCTGCCGATCAGCTCCGGATAGGAAAACGGCTTCGGAAGATAATCATCTCCTCCGCAGGAAAATCCAAAAGTCTTATCCTCCACCTGAGTTCTTGCGCTGAGAAAGAGTATCGGAACATTGGATCTTTTCCTGATTTCCATACATGTCTGATAACCGTCCAGTCCCGGCATCATTACATCCAGAAGAACAAGATCATATCTGTTCCGTTTTATTTTTTCCAGCGCTTCCCTTCCGTCTGCCGCCTCTTCCAGACAAAAGCCTTCTCCTTCCAAAAGTACCGTGACCACCTCACGAATCTCCGGATTATCATCTACGATCAGTATTCTGGACTGTTCCATGTTTTTGCCTCCATTTCTTATGTTGCTTTATTATAGCATGATTCTGACATGATTTTCTGATTCTTAAGAATTCTTCAGATTTTTCATGGG
>NZ_CABVDF010000203.1:0-5373 GCF_902497045.1 uncultured Blautia sp.
TTGTTTTATAAAAGTTAAAATGCCGTATTTATGCGGCTTGTGGCGTTTCGCAAACGCCTAAATGGATTTTGTAATGAAAGGAGATATTCTGTATGATTAAAATGAATAAAAAAATATCCATATGGGTTATGGCTGGTGTGCTTGCTCTGGGAGGGATTTCTGTAACAGGAGGCGCTGTATCGGCAGAGGCTGCAAAAGAGAAAACAGAAGAAAAGGAATCTGAAAAAAAGATACGTCCTTCTGATCTGGTTCTGCCTGCCCTGGAAAGTTATTCTTATGCAGATATGGGACTTTCTTTTGAACTTCCGCAGCTTCTTCTGGAAAAAATGGAGAAAGAAGAAATTGCCATGCTTCCGGGTGCGGAGGTTACTTCAGATGGGAACAGCCTGAAATATGGATTTGTAAGCTGGAGCACGATGACTAAAGAGCAACGGGAAGCAGAGATCAGTGCAGATACTGAAAAATATGGGGAATGGGTAGAAAGTCTGGGCGTAATAGGATGTCTTGGCGTTTATCAGAAAGAACTGGAAAAAGATCTGGATAAGATTACCGGCTGCACGGAACACGAAAAGATAGGTACAAGTGAAGACGAAGCATACAGCTACTATCTGAGCACAAAGAAGGATGCAGATGCAGAACTGGTCGAAACCATTAAAGAGATTACATATGAGATCACGCCTATGGTTTCTTATAATAACAGTGAAGGAATGAAGGCCGGTGATTCTATTGGAAGCTTTTCCACAGAAGATATCAATGGAAAGGAATATACAGAAAAGCTGTTTCAGGAGGCAGACCTTACTATGGTCAATATTTTTGCCACCTGGTGCGGTCCTTGTGTAAATGAGATTCCATATCTTGCAGAGCTGGATAAAAAAATGGAAGAGAAAGGCGTTCAGATCGTTGGTATTGTGATGGATGCGGGAAACAGCAGCGAAAAGGATGAGGAGGGAATCAAAAAATCTCAGACTCTTCAAAAAAAGGCAAAAGCAGAATACCCGTTCCTGCTGCCGGATTCAGGGTATATGAATGGAAGACTTTCCTCGATTCAGGCTTATCCGGAGACTTTCTTTGTAGATAAAAATGGAAATATTACAGGTGAAACTTACAGCGGAGCCCGCAGCCTGGAGGAATGGGAAGAGGTCATTCATACAGAATTAGAAAACCTGGAATCCGCACAGGAGGAAAAATGAAAGAAAAAAGCAAAAAAAACAGAGTCCTGCCAGAGATCTCTGACAGGACTGCCATGAAGATCGGAATCAGTATCACTATCCTGGGGCTGATTTGTATGGCTTTTGGGATCTGGCGAGGGGAAATGGCAGTTGTTTTTGAAAAAGCAGTAAATATTTGTATGGAGTGTATTGGCATTGGATAAGAAAAAACGTACAAATGAATGGGGACGCCACAGAGTTCAGATTCTCTGGGCGTTTCTTTCCAACAGTTATCTGGCAGGCTTTGCAAAAGGAAGGATCTACCAGGGAAAACTGAAAAATCTTTGTGTTCCGGGGCTGAACTGCTATTCATGTCCCGGAGCTCTGGGTTCCTGTCCGGTAGGAGCCATGCAGGCGGTTGTGGGAAGCTGGAATTTTAAACTGGCTTTTTATGTGGCAGGATTTCTGATGTTTATAGGTGCTCTTACAGGACGGTTTGTCTGCGGCTGGCTTTGTCCTTTTGGCCTGATTCAGGATCTTTTGCATAAGATTCCGTTTCCCAAAAAGATCAGTACATTTTGGGGAGATAAGCTTCTGCGTAAACTGAAATATGTGATCCTTCTTGTGTTTGTTATCCTGATGCCCATGTTTGTCGTTGATCTTCTGGGGCAGGGGGCACCTTATTTTTGTAAACTGATCTGCCCTGCAGGGACATTGGAAGGAGGACTTCCTCTGGTACTTCTTAATAAGGGAATGCGGGGAGCAATCGGCTGGCTTTATGCATGGAAGAATGTACTTCTTGTGGCAATCCTGTTTCTTTCAGTGATTATTTACCGTCCTTTTTGTAAGTATATCTGTCCTCTTGGAGCTGTTTATTCACTGTTCCAGCCGGTTTCTGTATTTCGGTATCGAGTGGATCAGGAGCTGTGTACCCATTGCGGAGCCTGTGCAAAAACATGTAAAATGCAGGTGGATCCGGTAAAATCTCCAAATCATCCGGAATGTATCCGCTGTGGTCAGTGCAAAAAGGTATGCCCAACAGGAGCATTGGATTATAATGTTGGAAAATTCAGAAAAAAGAAGAAAAAGACTTGACAAATAAAAAATACAGGCATATAATTTGTGCATAAGTAATATAATAATCGTATAATAATATGCCGCGGGGTGGAGCAGTTCGGAAGCTCGTCGGGCTCATAACCCGAAGGTCGCAGGTTCAAATCCTGTCCCCGCTACTTTCAAAAGTGTCTGATTTCAGGCACTTTTGTTTTTTATTTATTAGGAAATCAGTGCATTTTGGACTAGCTTTCTTGAATAAATAAGAACTGCTCCGTTTTGTTATAATCAGGTTTTACAAAATTACAGATAACTGTGCTATAATTTATGTCAGCGGAAATGCCAGATGGAAGGATAAAACTGGTTGCAGGAATTCTTTCAGAACATTATAATAAAGAAAAGAAAAGGGAGTGTGATCATGGGAAGACAAAACACAGGCAGATCAAAGAAAAAAAAGAAAAAGGGAGATTTTCTCCTGACATTGGCTCTGATCGTAGCCATTGCTGTATTTTGCTTTGCAGCATACAATCTGTTCCATATTTATTCAGAATATAAAAAAGGTACAGACGAGTACAATGAAATTGAACAGATGGCTGTAACCGAGAGAGAACCGGAGCTGGTAGATATGGAGCAGGCTGATTCAGGACCGGTTCCGCCGATTAATGTAGATTTTGATACCTTAAGGAGCATCAATACGGATGTGATAGGATGGATCTATATGGAAGCATTGGACAATATCAACTATCCGGTAGTCCAGGCAGAAGATAATGAAACTTATCTTCATATGACTTATGAAAAGAATTACAATTTTGCAGGAACAATTTTTGTGGATTATGAAAACAGCAGCGATTTCAGTGACTGCAATACGATAATCTATGGCCATAATATGAAAAACGGATCTATGTTTGCAAACCTGAAAAAGTTCACACAGGATGAAGAATTATATAAGAAGAGCAAATACTTCTGGATCCTTACACCGGACATGAATTACCGGTATGAGATTGTTTCAGCGTACGTAACCGGTGTAAACAGTGACACTTATACCCTGTTTAAGGGACCGGGAGATGAATTTCAGCAGTATCTGAATAATATCAAAGGTTATTCTGAAATCCAGACGGAGGCTGGTGAAATGACCATTAAGGATAAGATTGTGACTCTTTCTACCTGTACAGGAAATGATGCCACCAGATTTGTGGTACAGGGCAAACAGGTAGATGCAGTACCGGTGAAATAATCGGAAGAAATAAGGAGGATGACACATGGAGGATAAGATCATCAAATTGCAGGAGATTATTGATAAACATGACAATATCGTGTTTTTTGGCGGCGCAGGTGTGTCTACAGAAAGCGGCATACCGGATTTCCGGTCTCAGGATGGACTTTATCATCAGAAATATGATTATCCTCCGGAAACGATTCTGAGTCATACATTTTTTATGAGGCGTCCTGAGGAGTTCTATAAATTTTACAGGGATAAAATGCTCTGCGATACAGCAAAACCTAACGCTGCACACCTGAAACTGGCAGAACTGGAGAAATGTGGAAAACTGAAGGCAGTGATCACTCAGAATATTGATAATCTTCATCAGATGGCAGGAAGCAAAAAGGTACTGGAGCTTCATGGAAGCGTATATCGTAATTACTGTATGAAATGCGGGGAATTTTATGATTTTTCTTACATAAAAAACAGTACCGGAGTGCCGCGCTGTGAATGTGGCGGTATAGTGAAGCCGGATGTGGTTTTATATGAGGAAGGTCTGGATAATCAGACTCTGACGGATTCTGTTCGTGCTATTTCACAGGCACAGGTACTGATCATTGGAGGGACGTCCCTTGCAGTTTATCCGGCTGCCAGTCTGATTGATTACTTTAGAGGTGACTGTCTGATCGTGATCAATAAGGCGCCTACTCCGAGAGACCGCAATGCGGATCTTTTGATCAAGGATCCCATCGGGCAGATTTTTTCGCAGATCAGGATTAAAGGAGAATAAAAAGATGGACTACATCTATGAACTTGGAGATATTGTTACTCTGAAAAAGGGGCATCCATGTGGAAGCAGGGACTGGGAGATTCTTCGTGTGGGAGCTGATTTCCGGCTGAAGTGCATGGGATGCGGGCATCAGATCATGGTGCCTCGTAAAATGGTGGAAAAAAACACACGGGGACTTAAGAAAAAAGAGCAGCAGAACTGAAGCAGTTTCTGTGGTGAAAGGAGAAAGTGCATATGCTGGAAAGAATAAACAAAATATTAAAGGGACAGATCGTGACTTCAGTGCTTTATACCGTACTTGGTCTGTGCTTTGTCCTTATGCCTGTGGATACAGTAAATATCCTTTGCAAATTTGTATTTGGAGTAGTGCTGATCCTTGCAGGTGTTTATCATATTCTGATCTATGTACTGGAAAGGATGAACGCTACCCTTCTGGACCTGCTGTCCGGCGGTATGATCCTTGTGATCGGAATCTTTCTGTTTTTTAATCCGCAGATCGTAGTAAAACTTCTTCCGGTTCTTCTGGGAACTTTTGTGCTGGTGGATTCCATATGGGTTCTGAAAGGGAGTCTGAAGCTGAAAAAAATAGGAAGAGGCGAATGGAAGGTTCTTATGATCGGCAGTCTGGTCTTTATTGGACTGGGTATTGCCATGATCGTGGATCCTTTTGACATGGTGAAATATACCATGATATTTGCAGGCTGTGTCATGCTTGCAAATGGTGTGACAGATATTGTTTTTCTGGTGCTGATGCGCCGGGGCATCAAAAAAGCAGAAACGGCTGTGGAAGAGGCTGTGGAAGCCGCGGAAACAGTGGATGCTGAGTTTTCTCAGGTACAGGACGAGGCGGCGCCTGAACAGCAGGAGCCGGAGTATGCACCATGGAGTTCTCGGACAGGTTCAGAGAATACCGAGGAGGAACATACAGTTGAATAATAAAATCCTGGTGATCGAGGATGACAGGGCAATTTCTGAACTGCTTTGTATGAACCTGAATGCAGCAGGATATGAAATATTGAATATAGAAAAAACAACATGAAAAACAAACATATTTCTTGATTTTTTATCATGGCGGATATTCCTCTCTGATTCTATAATAAAGATAAGTTAACTCGTTGTGCTAGATAAATAAAGAAACTTCAACAAAATGTGCTATCCTATTTGTAGGCATACAAATTCGA
>NZ_CABVDF010000204.1:0-5317 GCF_902497045.1 uncultured Blautia sp.
CACATAAGATAAAATACCCGGAGAACTTATATCAATTTTTTATTTTGTCAAAAGCATTAAAATATCATTACTTCTCTGAACAAATTTTGTCATTTCATCCGGAGAAAGTTGTTTATGGCTGATCATTGCCAGATCATACAACTGCTGGCAGATCACAGCAGCATGAACCGACTCCTGATTTTCAGCCAGGTATTTCACCAGTGGATGATTTGCGTTCAAAACCAGTGTTTCCTGTCCGCCAAACATTCCCGGATCCATACCATACATATTATACATTTTCATCATATCCTGCATACGACGGCTTTCCTCGGAAAGCATCATCATTGCAGAAACAGACTCATTTTTCAGGTTTTCTACTTTAACCTCCAGTTTCTCTTTATTCAGATTCTTACGGAACAGCTCTGTAAGTGTTTTTGCAGTTTCCTCATCAGCAGTTCCTTCACCTTTTAACTCTTCTGTCAGATCTGCATCTATCCTCTTAAACTGGATTGTCTGATCCCTCTGCTCCAGATGTGAAATAAATGCTGTGTCAATATTATGGGAAAGAATCACTGCATTTTTGCCAGCTTCCTTAAACATATTAATGTACTGGCTCTGCTGTACCGGATCTGTAACATAGAATAAGGTTGTCTTCTCCGGTTCCTTCTCTTCATCCTGCTTTTCTGTCTGAGCAGCTTCCTCTTCTGTGTTTTCCTTTTTATTTGCCTCGATGCAGTCTTTCAGAGTCAGATATTTATTATCAAGATCCTTAAACAGAATAAAATCATGAAGCTTATCTGCAAATTTTGCATCTTTAATGCATCCAAATTTTATAAACGGGCTGATATCATCCCAGTATTTTTCATAAGATTCACGTTCAGTCTTACACATTCCTGTAAGCTTATCCGCTACTTTCTTTGCAATATACTCTGAAATTTTCTGTACAAATCCATCATTCTGAAGGGCGCTTCTTGATACATTAAGCGGAAGATCCGGACAATCGATCACACCTTTCAGAAGAAGCAAAAATTCAGGAATGACTTCTTTAATATTATCTGCAATAAATACCTGATTATTATATAATTTGATCGTTCCCTCTATAGAGTCATACTCTGTGTTAATCTTCGGGAAGTACAGGATTCCTTTCAGGTTAAATGGATAGTCCATATTCAGATGGATCCAGAACAACGGTTCTTTATAATCCATAAATACCTTGCGATAAAAATCTTTATATTCTTCTTCTGTACATTCATTTGGATGTTTCATCCAAAGCGGCTGCGGATCACTTAAAGAAACAGGACGCTTATTGATCTTTACCCGATCTCTTGCAGGAGAAATTTCAACAATTTCCTTCTCTCCATTGTCGTTTTCTTTTTCTTCTGTTTTGGCCTCTTCATGAATATGCTCTACAACAACATCATCATCTTTCAGATCTGCCTCGTCAATAGTTTCATATTCCTGTTCTGCATTTTCTTTAGAAAGATAAATATTCACCGGCATAAAAGAGCAGTACTTTTCAAGAACTTCTCTCATACGGTATTCATTACAGAACTCCAGACTTTCTTCATTAAGGAAAAGAGTAATCTCTGTACCTATGATATCCTTATTTCCATCCTGAATATCATATTCGGTACCTCCATCGCAAGTCCAATGAACAGGAACTGAACCCTCTTTATATGAAAGTGTATCAATATGTACTTCATCTGCCACCATAAATGCAGAATAAAAACCAAGACCAAAATGACCAATCATCTGATCGTCTGTTGTTTTGTCTTTATACTTCTCAAGAAATTCTGTTGCACCGGAAAAAGCAATCTGTGTAATATATTCCTCTACCTCATCTGCAGTCATTCCGATACCATTGTCAATAAATTTCAAAGTTTTCTTTTCTGAATCAACAACCACCTGAACAGAAGGTTTATAATCATCCGGAAAAGTATACTCTCCCATAATTTCCAGCTTTTTCAGTTTTGTGATCGCGTCACATCCATTAGACACAAGCTCACGTACAAAAATATCATGGTCAGAATATAACCATTTTTTTATAATAGGGAAAATGTTTTCACTGTTGATCGATAAGTTACCATGCTTTGCAGCCATATAACTCACACTCCTTTAAATTTTTCATTTCTGTGATATATAGTAATACCCTTTTTCATAAAAGTCAAGAAAAAACTAGCACTCATTTGAAATGAGTGCTAGCAATTTGATTTCTGTATGATTTATTTTTTCTTTTTGTATATTATCACACCGCCAATAGCCACTGCTGCTACCACAAGGATAATCACAAATGGCAGAACCGGTGTACTGTCTCCTGTTCTTACCGCATTCCTGCGGTTTGCTGCTGGTGTCAAATTCTGTCCCGGTCCGGTGACACTGGCTTTTGAAACATGGAACGGAACTTTACATGAAGCATAATCCTCTATGCTCTTCCATGAAGCCCCATCGAATTTCTGCAGCTGGAAAGTTACTTTTAAGGTATAATCTCCACTTTGTGCCATTCCGAAGCTGGCAGTATATGGTGCCGAACTCCAGGTATTTGTATTGATCACAGTCCAATTTAGCGGAAGATATCTGGTATCACCTTTTCTTGGAGATGTATTATCCATACCTGCGCCAACTGCCGCAAAGGAGATCTTAGACTGTGTTGTATAATTCCCATTATACTCAATGCCCGTAATCTTATTATCAGCTGACGATACTGTCCTTGGAGCATATGCCTTTACACTGACTTTCACTTTTACAGAAAGCGGAAGTTTATTGTTATTATCCACACCTTCCGGAAGTTTAACTGTACCACTGACACTGAACGTCTGTTTTTCCGTATTGGAAGGATCATATGAACAACTCTTTACATCCCATGTAACTGCTGCTTTCATATTGCCGGAAGTTGTCTCTATCACTACTACAGACGGCAGTCTCAGAGATTTTGCGTCTTTTTTAGTTCCATTTGCAAGCCCCGTGATATTTTCCGGTGTCTGAATTTTTGTAATCGTTGCAGTCCCCTTGATCACCTGGAATACCACATTAACTCCAACAGTTGCCGCACCGGAAGATATCTGAATGGTTTCCTGATATGTGCCGATGTCGAGCCCTGCCTTAGGTCTTACTGTAAAACTTACAGATTCTCCTGGCTGTATGGTCAGAGCAGCTGTATCCGCCTGACTTACATCAAAAGCACTTCCCATTGGCTGAGTCAGTGTCTCGGCTGCAGTTCCATTGTTCGTTACTGTAATCTGCTGCGCTTCTATCTGGTTATAGCCTTTCTTTGCTGCTGGAAATTCCAGAGAAGCCGGATCCACGCTCAGACTATGACTTGCTGCTGACACTGAAAAAACTGCTGTAATCGTGATATCTTTGCCTGCTGTAAGGTCAGTTACTGTAAAACTTTCTTTATAATTTCCTGCGGCAAGTCCTGTTTTTGGGCGAATGATCAGATGCGTAGTTCCTCCTGCCGGAAGAATAGAATCCGCAAGCAGTACATCGAAATACTTTGCTTCGCCATTTTCACTGACAGGATCAGACAGTTCTGCTTCTGCTTCTCCATTATTTGTAAGAACTGCATAGTCCTCAGCAGGTGCTTCCTGATATCCCTCTGTTTCCGTACCAAAATCCAGGCTGTCTCTATCAGATGTCACATCACTTATCGGGTCCGGTACTTCTGGCGGAAGAACAACTGTTACAGGAATAGTCACTGTATTTTCTGCATTTGCTTCATCTGTAAATGTAATATTGTCCTGGTACTCTTTTTCCGCTTCCAGACCATCCGCCGGAACAATCTGGAATTGATAGTTTCCTCCTGCCGGGATCACAACAGTAGAAGGATCTACAATTACTGTTCCTTCTGCTGTTGAAGCTGTAAGCGAAATATCCTCAGAAGAATTATTTGTCAATGTGAGGATCTGTGCTTCATCTGCTGTAAATCCCAAAAATTCCTGATCTGCTGCAAGAGCCGGAACTTCCGGCTTTTCTGCTTCTGTCAGAACCATCCTTGCAGTAAAGGAGGCCTGCGCGCCTTCTTCTGAAGAATAAGTAATAACATCCTCATAGGTTCCGGCAGCGGTACCCTGACGGGGTGCCACCCAAAGAACAACTTCTGCTCCAGGCTCCAGCGGATCAACAATATCCTGGACTGCAAAATGCTCCGGAGAATTTCCCAGAAAATGCAAAGTCGCTGTTCCGGTATTTTTCACTGCCACATTTAAGCTTGTTCCATCTGCTGTCTCACCTGCAGGAAGCGTTCCGAAATCAAGCACTCCTGTGCCGTCTGGAGTGTGCACTTCCGCAAGATATACAGGATCTGCAGTATCTGGTACTTCCTGATTCCCTTCACCGGACTGATCAGAATCATCCTCCTGCGCCGGAGGGATTCCGTCTACTTCTTCAGAACCTGCTTCATCATCCTCCATTTCCGAAGGATCAACAGGGGTAAGTGAATCGTCCTCATAGAATTGATCTTCTCCTTCAGCAGGATACAATTCTGTTGTACCATCTTCCTGTGCAGCAGGAATACCCTCTACAGATTCACTTCCAGCCTCGCCTGTCTGTTCTTCCGGTTCCAAAACCTCTTCCGGAAGTTCGTCTGTCTGTGCGTTTTCCATTCCAGACTCTTCCGCCGGCACCTCCGGTGCAGCTACATCCTGTTCTTCTGTTTCCGGAACCGCCTGTGTATCCGGTGCCGGCTGATCCTGAGATTCTGCAGGAGCAACCGCATCGGCAGTTTCCGCATTAAGACTTCCGGTATATCCTTTGTCCTCTGCTCCTGTAATCGTAAGAACAATTTTACAGCCCAGATCCGCTTCTGTTACCACATAAGTTTTCTCTTTTCCAATTTCCTGCAAATGTGCATTTTCCGTGTCATCCACTGGTTTTCTGGACCATTTATAGCTGATACTGCCATCTGCCAGCCCTTCCGGCTTTACATCCTTCAGTTCTGCACTGAGGGTCGTGCCAACCGCCGCCTTACCATTGATCTTAAGCTGACCGTCCAGCTTCACAGCCGCAGCTGCAAATACTGTAGATGGAAGAAGGGAAAGCACCATAAATATCGACATAATAAGTGCCGTGATCTTTTTTTCTCGCATAAGTCATCCTCCTTTTTATATGTTATTCTATCTGTCTGTACATATAAAATACGCAGATTTTACAGAAATTTTTCTGTGATCCATTCCGGCACAGTTTTAGTTTTCTTTTTCTGTATGTTCATTATACCATATACTATTTCTGATGTGTAATCTATGTTTTCCAGCAGAACCGCCGTCTGAGTGTATTGCTGTCCGGATCAATCACGACCACCGGCTTAGCCGGTGGTTTGCTTTGACCCTATAAGGGTCTGTTA
>NZ_CABVDF010000205.1:0-5296 GCF_902497045.1 uncultured Blautia sp.
AAAAAGAAGTAAGCGCATTGTTTAAAATTATTTTGAAATTAAAGGAACAGGGTATTGCAATCCTGTTTATCAGTCATAAACTTAATGAAGTGTTTGAAATTTCTGATCGTTTTACCATATTCCGAAACGGAGAGATGGTTGCAACAGGAAGCACCAGGGATCTGGATGATAAAAAATTTACTTACTATATGACAGGAAGAGAATTTAACGACCAGATTTTTGTACCGGAAAATATGTCGGACAAGCCAGTGTTTGAACTGAAAAATCTGACTTTGGAAGGAGCTTTTTCAGACATCAGTTTTTCCCTGCGAAGAGGAGAGATTTTGGGTATTACAGGACTCCTGGATTCCGGGCGTACAGAACTGGCGCTTTCTATGTTTGGTCTGAAACCGGCGGATTCCGGACAGATTCTGAAAGAAGGAACTCCTATAAAAGTTACCTGCCCCAGAGATGCTATTGAACAAAAAATAGGTTATGTGCCTGAGGACAGACTTTCAGAAGGTCTTTTCCTTACACAGTCCATCGGTGATAATATTATTATCTCCGAAATCGATAAACTTAAGAAGAAAAATGGACAGTTTGACCTGAAAAAACGCGATGAAGAGATCAAAAGATGGGTGGCAGAACTTGAGATCAAAACCAAAAATCCGGACAATCCGGCAACGACTCTTTCCGGTGGTAATCAGCAAAGGATCGTTCTTGCAAAATGGCTGGCCTGCAATCTGGATGTCCTGATTCTTAACGGACCTACGGTAGGTGTGGATATTGGTTCGAAACATGATATCCATATGGTTCTTCAGAAACTTGCCAAACAGGGACTTGGAGTGATAATTATTTCTGATGATCTTCCTGAGGTGATCCAGAACTGCAACAGGGTTCTGGTTATCAAAAACGGAAAGATCAGATCTGAGTATGACACACAAAAAGTCAGTGAACAGATGATCATAGACGATATGATGTAGGAGGCGGGCAGATGAACAAAAAAGTAAAAAAATTATTTCAGTCAAATGAACCTTACATATTTCTGATAATCATTGTACTGGGAATCGTTGTTCAGATCCGCTCCGGGCAGTTTTTTACCGGTAATAACATTGTTGACCTTTTAAGTGCGATGATCGTTCCGGGACTGTTTGCTATAGCGGAATTTATGGCGCTGATATCAGGAGGCATCGATGTATCCTTTCCGGCGCTGGCATCCCTTTCTGCATATGCCACAACAAAGATTCTTCTTGATAAAGAGTATGAAGGAAACGTATTCCTGGCATTTTTGATCGCTGTGCTGATCGGTGCGGTTCTGGGCGCGATCAATGGATATTTTATTGGATATCTGAATCTGAATGCTATGATCGTAACACTTGGTACTTCCAGTATTTTCCAGGGATTTATGCAGGGAACCTTAAGAGCAAATCAGCTTTCTGTAATCCCTCCGGGAATGAAAGAGTTTGGAACAGCATCTTTTATTACAGCCACAAACAAGGTAAATGGTTTAAGCTCTGTACTTCCATATACCTTCCTTATTCTGATCATTGTATGTGGTCTGATGTTTTTTGTACTCCGCTATACGATCTTTGGACGCGGTATTTATGCGATCGGCGGAAATGCCCTCAGTGCTCATACTGCAGGCTTTAATGTGAAACGGACAAAATTTATCATGTATATCATCATTGGCATGATCGCTTCTATTGGCGGTATCTGCCGGGTGTGCATGATGCAACAGTGCCATCCTACCAACATGCTTGGAATGGAAATGAATATTATTGCCGGAGTTGTTCTGGGCGGAGTTGCCCTTACCGGCGGCGCAGGTACCCTGACAGGATGTATGCTTGGTACTTTTCTGATCATCCTGGTACAGAATTCCATGATCCTTCTGGGAATTCCGACTACATGGAGTGATGTGTTTGTGGGTCTCGTTATTGTGATCGGTGTATCTCTGACTGCCCTGCAGTCTTCCAGGACCTCCAGAAGTAAAAAGAAAGCAGTAAAGGAGGGGGCATAATGAACAAAGCCAAAAGTATTTACAGAAAAAATCCAGAGGTAAGCAGGCTTTTAATGATCATGGTCCTCTGGCTGATCTTTATGATGTTTACTCAGGCAGAAAAGTTTTTTACAGGAAGAAACTTTCTGACCATGGCAGGTCAGTTTCCAGAGTATGGACTGATGGCTTTGGGCGGTATGCTCTGTATGATTACCGGCGGAATCGATCTTGCTGTAGTTGGAACAGCAAACATGGCGTCTATCCTCAGTGTATATACCATGATTCATTTCTTCGGAGAAGATGGAACTATGCCCATGGCTTTTTCAGTGGTAATATTCCTGATTGCTATCTTAACTGGTATTGTGGTAGGAAGTGTAAATGCGTTTCTTATTTCCAAACTGGGAGTACCGCCCATTCTTGCTACGCTGGGTGTGAATGAGCTCCTTACAGGTTTATGTATTGTTGTTACCAATGGATCAGCAGTTTCTTCTTTCCCAAAACAGTACTGCGATTTCTTTTCCGGTAATTTCCTGGGATTTATCCCCAGAAGACTGATCGTATTTATTGTTGTTGCTCTTCTTATCTGGCTTATGCTGGAAAAGAGCACCTATGGAACAAAACTTCGTCTTTATGGAACCAATGCACATGTTGCAAAGTTTTCGGGTATCAATACAACAGCTCTTTTATTCCGTACCTATATCACATCTTCTGTTTGTGCGGCATTGGGCGGACTGATGATGCTTGCAACATATTCCTCTGCAAGAGCAGATTATGGAAGCAATTATACGATGCAGGCGATCCTTCTGATTGTTCTTGGCGGTGTCAGCCCAAATGGAGGAAAAGGAAAAATTTCCGGAGTGATCACGGCAATCGTTCTTCTGAAGATGATCGAAGCAGGTATCAACCGCTTCAGAAGTGTATCTACTTATTATGTAACACTGATCTGGGGTGCAGTTCTGATTCTGGCACTTGTGATCGATTATTTCAGTCAGAAGCCTAAGAAAGCAAAATAATCAGAGAGGAGACAATTTATGGCAAAAAAAGTTTTATTTGCAGGTGAATCCTGGATGGCAGTCCAGACAGAAACAAAAGGATTTAACAGCTTTTCGGCAGCAAAATATGAAACAGGACTTGGCTGGATCGACAAAGCTATTGAAAAAGCCGGATATGAGCTGACCTATATGCCCAATCACATTGCAAATGACAGCTTTCCTTTTACCATAGAAGAACTGCAGGAATATGACTGCATAGTCCTGTCAGATATTGGCGCAGATACGCTGCTCATTCCCTCCGAAACATTTTCTTCCGGAAAAATGTTTCCTAATCGCTGTCAGCTTTTGAAAGAATATGTCCTTCAGGGCGGAGCACTTCTGATGTTTGGCGGTTATATGACGTTTAATGGAATCGGCGGGCAGGGAAAATGGTGGGCAACACCAGTACAGGATGTACTTCCGGTACAGCTTCTTCCGTATGATGACAGAATGGAACACTGCGAAGGAATTTCCCCGGAAACAATCCTGGCGGAGCACCCGGTTCTGGATGGAATCCAGGGAGAATGGCCGCGGCTTTTGGGATATAATAAAAGCATTGTAAAACCGGAAGCAGAATTGGTCGCGTCTATCTGCGGAGATCCTTTTATCGCAGTAGGTCAGTATGGAAAAGGAAGATCAGCAGTATTTTCCAGTGACTGTTCTCCTCATTGGGCTCCATTGGAGTTCTGCCAGTGGGAAGGGTATGACCGTCTTTTTAAAAATCTGTTGGATTATCTTACAGAATAGAAGTACAAAAAGGATATAAAAATAAGAGATCAGGAGGTAATGTGATGAAAACCATAAAAGACAAACAGATACTTGTAGGCGCGGACTTTGCAGGATATCCTTTGAAAGAGGCTGTTGTGGCTCATCTGAAAGAGTATGGATGGACTGTGACGGATGTAGGAGTACGCTCTCCGGAAGACGATGATACAGAATTAATGTTCCATCGGATCGGTCTTCGAGTAGGCTCTATGATCTCTGAAGGTGAATTTGAGCGTGCGCTGATCTTTTGCGGAACCGGAATGGGAATCCACATTGCGGCAAGCAAATGCCCGGGTGTCTTTTCGGGAGTAGTGGAAAGTGTTCCGGCAGCTCTTCGTGCCATTACAGGAAATGGAGTAAATGTTCTTGCTATGGGTGCTTTTTATGTGGCTCCTCAGATGGGCTGTGATATTGCGGATGCATATCTGACTCATAATCTGGGCGATGGTTACGAATACTGGCCGAATTTCTATGAATTCCATAAGCTTGCCTGTGATGAACTGAATGCCTTTGATTATGAAAAATATAAAGCAAATGGATTTAAACTGGAACATCTGGGAGATTATCCTTTAGAGCTTATGAGCCGTCCTGATATTTTTGACAAAAAATAGCAGAATTGTTGTAACAGTTGGAAAAATCCTTGACAAAGGGTTGCCTCCTATGTATAATTGACTAAGTGTGAATAGGAGATAATTATGCAGATTCATTTATCAGATGTTACATCCTGTGAGGGAAAAACCATACAGGTCAGCGCAGAGCTGGAACTTGAAAAAATAGAATTTCAGCTTGGGCAGTTCCCTGTACTGGAGAAAAAACCGGTAGAACTGACCATTACTAATACTGGCAATAAGGTTCTTGAGCTTAAAGGCAGCACTTCTGTGACTGTTGGGATGCCCTGTGACCGTTGTCTTGAGCAGGTGGCAGTGGAGATACCGTGTCATATTGAGCGAAAGCTGGATATGAAGCTTACAGATGAAGAAAGAGTTAATGATCTGGATGAGAGCAACTATCTCACAGGAATGGACCTGGATGTGGACCGGTTGGTCTATCTTGAGGTACTGATGAGCTGGCCTTTGAAGGTACTCTGCAGAGAAGACTGCAAAGGCATCTGCAGCCAGTGTGGGAAAAACCTCAACGACGGTCCCTGCGGATGTGCAGAGGAGCCGAAGGATCCCCGCATGGCAGCTATCAGTGATATATTTAGTAAATTTAAGGAGGTGTAACCTATGTCCATATGTCCAAAGAACAAGACATCTAAAGCTAGACGTGATAAAAGACGTGCAAACTGGAAGATGAGTGCTCCGAACCTGGTAAAATGCAGCAAGTGTGGTGCCCTGATGATGCCTCACAGAGTATGCAAGGCTTGCGGAAGCTACAATAAGAAAGAAATCGTTAAAGTTGAAGACTAATGAAACGTAAAAAGCAGAATCCTGTAAAGGGTTCTGTTTTTTTGATCTTTTTTGATGGAGTCAGCCAGATTCTTTTTGTTTAAATAATTTGCCCCTATTGGATGTCACAGATTGAA
>NZ_CABVDF010000206.1:0-5291 GCF_902497045.1 uncultured Blautia sp.
ATATGCTTAATTGACATTACAATTTCATAAATGTATAATTTTGTTATAAGTTTATGTACGTGAAAAAATATAAATAATTTCACAAGGAGGGAATTCGATGGAGCGTGTGGCAGAAAAAACAAAAGCAAAAACAAAACCAGCTGTGGGGATTGAGGTCTTCATTTTTCTGGCAATTTTTGTGGGAATTTTCCTGTACTTAGGAAAAGCTATGGGTGCTGTGAATATGCTCAATACGATGATGAACACAGGATATCAGCTGCTGATTGACACCGTATTGTATATTCTGGCAATTGCAGTACTGGCAGGGGCAATCTCCGGACTGTTCACAGAGTTTGGTGTTGTGGCATTGATTAACAAAATCCTTTCCCCGCTGATGAAACCGTTATACGCCCTGCCGGGGGCAAGCATTATTGGAGTGCTGGCAACGTATCTTTCTGATAATCCGGCCATTTTGACACTGGCAAAACAGACGGAATTTAAAAGATATTTTAAAAAGTATCAGTTTCCGGCGCTGACTAATATCGGGACAGCATTTGGCATGGGACTTGTGATTACCACATTTATGATCGGGATAAAAAATCCTGCTGGCGGAACCTTTATCATACCGGCTCTGATCGGAAATCTGGGAGCAGTGATAGGCAGTATTGTCAGCGTTCGTATTATGCTGTTTTTTACAGCAAAAACCTTTGGAAAAGAAGAAAGCTGTGTGCAGTCAGATATTGAACATCAGATGGGAGGCAATGAACGTGAGATCCGCAGCGGCTCTCTGGGAAATCGTATACTGGGGGCTATTTTGGACGGCGGAAAATCAGGTGTTGATATGGGGCTTGCAATCATTCCGGGCGTAGTCGTGATCTGTACTCTGGTTATGATGTTGACAAATGGTCCGTCAGCTTCCGGTGAATATACTGGAGCTGCGTATGAAGGTATCGCACTTTTGCCGGCGCTTGGAGATAAACTCCGTTTTATACTGGAACCATTATTTGGATTTACAAGTTCAAAGGGAGTAGCAGTTCCGATCACGGCTCTTGGAGCTGCCGGTGCGGCAATTGGACTGGTGCCGAAAATGGTTCAGGATGGAATCGCAGTGGGAAATGATATTGCAGTATTTACAGCTATGTGTATGTGCTGGAGCGGATATCTCAGTACCCATGTGGCGATGATGGATTCTCTGAAATGTAAAGAACTGACTGGAAAAGCGATTTTCAGTCATACCATTGGCGGATTATGTGCCGGTGTATCGGCTCATTGGATTTACCAAATAATTGCGACGATTTTTTAGAAATTTGTAAAATACTTACAAAAATCATTGCGATAAAATTAATTGTGTGATATATTTATAAGTGAAATAATCATGTGCGTGAAAAAAAGAAATAAGTTTTATGGAGGTGACCTTATGGACGCTATAAGAGTAAGACAGATAAAAGCCTGTGAAATGCTGAAGAAGGCAGGATTTGATAAAGCGATCATTGGAGACCCTATGGCAATGAATTATCTGACCGGAATAAATATCATTCCATATGAACGCTATTATAGTCTGGTGTTAGATGCAAATACGCAGGAAGCAGTGATGATCAATCCAAGTGTGGATACCGGCTGTATGAAGGGGACAATGCCGGAATATACATATACGGATGAAGAAGGTCCGGCAGCCACAATTAAAAAGGTTGTTGGCAATTGTAAAAAACTGGCAGTTGAGAAAAAATACTTTTCAATGCTGATCGGCGAGATTTTCTATTCCATTGGATGTGAAGTGGAAGATATCGGAGATTGTATTGCCCGTCTTCGTATGTATAAGGATGACTCTGAGCTTGAATTTATGCAGATGGCAGCGAAAATTGTTGATGAGGCGTTAGAGTATGTAAAAGGACAGATCAAACCGGGGATGACAGAAAAAGAACTGAATATGATGCTTTTTAGTTTTATGTCAAAATATCCTGGATTTATTACAGACGAACAGATTGTCTATGTTCTTGCAGCTGACAATTCCGCTAATCCTCATGGTGTGACAGGAGATTATGCATTCAAAGAAGGAGATATCGTACTGATGGATTTCTGTGCTTATTACAAGCATTACTGGTCTGATATTACACGCTGCTTCTTTGTTGGCAAGATCGGAAATCCTAAACTGGCTGAGATTTATGATATTGTACTGAAGGCAAATCTTGCAGCGATTGCAAAAGTAAAACCTGGCGTAAAAGCCTGTGAGATCGATAAGGCTGCAAGGGATGTGATCACAGAAGCTGGTTATGGCGAGCTGTTTCTCCACAGAACGGGACATGGACTTGGCCTGAGTGTTCATGAAGAGCCTTATATCACTGCAGTAAACGAGCTTGTTCTGGAAGAAGGAATGACATTTACAATCGAGCCGGGCATTTATATTGAAGGTGTTGGCGGTGTTCGTATTGAAGATGATATTCTGGTTACAAAAGATGGATGCAGAACTCTGACTTCCTATTCTAAAAAGCTGGAAGATCAGATTGTGCCTGTTAAAGAGTAATAAGGATATTAAGTGAATAACATACAGGGGGAAAACAAATGAGTAAAGCAGCTGAAGGCGGAAAGCTTAAGAAGAATTTATTTACATTATTTTTGCTGGTCGTTTCTGGCGCAATGGTATACTCATTGCCATATTTCAGAAGCTATTATTATGACACATTTTTGATAGAATTTGGATTGAATGACGTACAGATGGGAGCTCTTGGAAGTGCATACGGAAGTTTTGCCGTTATTGCATATTTCCTTGGCGGATTCTGTGCTGACCGCTGGCCGGCAAGAAAACTTCTGACACTGTCTCTGGTACTGACAGGTGTTCTTGGTTTAGTTCTTTTATTAAGACCAGGATACTGGGGACTGTTTGCAATCCATGCAATTTGGGGCATCACATCAATTCTGACTTTCTGGAACGCGTTGATCAAGGCGCTTCGTTCTATTGCTTCTTCGGAAGAACAAGGGCGGGTATTCGGATTGTTTGAAGGCGGACGCGGCGTTACAAACATGGTCCAGTCTGCACTGATCCTGGCGCTGTTTGGCATTGTGTCCAAAAAAATAAATGCAGGTGCTGGTCTTAATACAGTTATTATTGTTTATTCTGTTATCAATATTGCGCTTGGTGTTTTGATTTTCCTTTTCTATAAAGAAGAAGAGTTCAAGCGTGATAAAAAAGCGCTTATCAATGTGCCTGAATTAAAACGTGTTGTAAAGATGCCGGAAACATGGCTGAATACCTTAATTATCTTTTGTTCTTATGCTATGTGCTGCAGTTATTTCTATATTACACCATACGCAACAGAAGTTTTCGGTGCAACAGCGATTATTGGCGCGGCAGCAGGATATTTTTCACAGTTTGTTCGCCCGGTCGGATGTTTTATATCCGGTTTTGCAGCAGATAAAATTGGAGCATCCAAAGTATGTGCGATTTCCTTCTGTGTTATGATCGTGAGTATGATCGGTATCATTTGTACACCTGGTAAGATGTCTTTGATCTGGATCGTTATTATATCTCTTGCAGGTGTATATGCTTCTATGTATGCTTGTCAGTCCATGCATTTTGCAATTATGGAAGAAGCCGAATATCCGGTAGAACTGACAGGTACAGCAACTGCTATTCTCACACCGCTTGGATACAGTGCTGAGGCAATCGCTCCATTGGTAGCCGGTTACTGTCTTCAGACATGGGCAGGAGAAAAAGGATATAAAGTATTCTTTGTTATTTTGACAGTAGTTGCAGTTGTCGGTTTGATCGCTAACCTGATCTGGCTTGCCAGAACAAAAGAAAAACGTCAGATGCTTCATGCAAAGAAATAATTGACGGATATCTTGTTTATTAATTAGGTGTTATATATAATAGGAATTGTCGTAGAAAATCTGCGGCAATTCCTTTCTTTCATCAGAAAAGTAATACATTCTGTATTAATTTTCCAGGCTGACAGTAAACGCTTTGTGAGGCGGCAGACAAAGGTATGTGGAAAACAGAGTGTGGGAAAACTTCAAGGATTGAGAGATTCAGGAAACACAAAGCGGACTTAACCGTTTTGTTTTGAAACAGTTTACAGGAGACGGTGCGGGGATGGAAAATTACGATAAACGTGTGCTGGATGTGGCCATGGGCGCCGGAAGAATCCTGCTCCAAAGCGGGGCAGAGATTTTTCGGGTGGAAGAGACGATTCAAAGAATTTCGATTCACTATGGTGTGAATGCCCAAAGTGCATTTGTACTCAGCAGTGGGATTTTTTTGACCGGAGAGGATCAGGTGGGACAGATGTATGCAAACGTAAAGCATATACCGCTTCATGCAACACAGCTCAGCAAAGTGGATGCAGTGAATCGTCTCTCAAGAGATATTGAACAGGGGCTTTCTCTGGAAGAGGCGGAAGAGCGTCTTCAGTTTATTGAGACGATGCCGGGAAAAAAAAGCAAAACCCTCATTCTGGCTTCCGGAATAGGAGCGGGATGCTTCTGCTACATTCTGGGAGGCAGTCTGCTGGATTGTTTTGCTGCTTTTTTGTCCGGATGTATTCTGGCGGTTTTTCAGGAGCTTTTGGAAAGGCGGAAGCAGCAGACCTCGAAGCTGATCAAAAACCTTTTAGGTGCATTTCTTGCTACGGGGTGTGCATTAGTGTTTTACTGTCTGGGCTTGGGGGATGATTACAAAGCGATTACCATTGGTGCGATCATGCCGATGCTCCCGGGAGTTTCATTTATGACGTCTATCCGAGATCTGACAGATGGCGATTATATTGCGGGAGCAGTGCGTCTGATTGATACCTTGCTGGTAACTGGCGGCATTGCTATGGGAGTGGGGCTTTTTTATCTGTTGTTGTCCAGACTTGTGGGAGGATTTGTCTTATGATCATCAATATAATCCTTCAGTTTATTGCATCTTTTTTTGGAACTATTGCATTTTCTGTTATGTTTTTGGTACCGAGGAAGTACTATCCCTGCTGCGGATTGATCGGAGGATTGGGGTGGATTACCTGTTGGATCCTCATGCATCCTTTTGGAATGTCTTATTTCACCGGAACAATTGTAGCGTCGGCAGTGGTTGTACTGCTTTCCAGGATCTGTGGTGTGGGGCTTAAGTGTCCGGCAACGCTTTTTATGCTGTCAGGATTGTTCCCTCTGGTTCCGGGAGTTGGTATTTACTGGACTGTTTATTCTGTGATAACCGGAGACCTTATGGAGGCTTCCAGATATGGAAGGCAGACTTTTGGAACGGCAATAGCTATTGTTCTTGGCATTTGTTTTGTATTTGAGGTTCCGCAGAAAACAATCGCAAAGATTGCTGCTGT
>NZ_CABVDF010000207.1:0-5279 GCF_902497045.1 uncultured Blautia sp.
ATAGTTACTTCTATAGTACTGTACCGGAGTAAAGTCTAGATTGCTCAAAAATAGAGCTGACAGGAAGGGAAGATGCCGGAAGTATGCGGTCTGCATGCCGGCAGGCCCTTCCTTTTTTTATATGAGGTGACACAGAAAATGGAAGCAAGAGAAATTTTGACCAGATTTAAGCAGAATGAGATAACATTAGAAGAGGCGGAACGCTATTTCAGGAAAAAACCTTTTGAGGAAATGGAATATGCGAAACTGGATTCTTACCGTGAGATACGCAGTGGTTTTCCGGAAGTGATCTTCTGCAGCGGAAAGGCAGATGTTCATTTTAAGGAGATATTCAGAAAACTGTACGAGGAAAATGGAGAGGTGTTAGGAACCAGAGCATCACGGCATCAGTACCATCTGATAAAAGAACTGTTTCCTCAGGCGGAATATGACGAGATATCACATATCATCAAGATTGAGAAAAAGAAGAAAGAGAGAGTGGGAAAGATTGCTGTCTGTACAGCCGGAACGGCAGATATCCCGGTAGCGGAAGAAGCTGCCCAGACAGCAGAGTTTTTTGGATCACATGTAGAACGGATTTATGATGTAGGAGTCAGTGGGATTCACCGTCTTTTTTCACGGCTGGAAGTGATTCAGGAAGCAAATTGTGTGATTGCAGTGGCAGGAATGGAAGGAGCTCTTGCAAGCGTCCTAGGGGGGCTTGTAGACAAACCGGTAATCGCAGTGCCTACATCTGTAGGTTATGGGGCGAGCATGAATGGTCTTTCGGCGCTTTTGACAATGATCAATTCCTGTGCCAATGGGATTGCAGTAGTAAATATTGATAATGGCTATGGGGCAGGATATATTGCAACACAGATCAATCGACTGGGAGTCAGAGGAAAAGAAAACAGGCAGGAGTAATTTATGGGAAGAACATTATATTTAGAATGCAGTTCAGGAATCAGCGGAGATATGACAGTGGCAGCACTTTTGGATCTGGGAGCAGACAGAAAGTTTTTGGAAAAGTCTCTTTCCAGTCTGCATATAGGCGGATTTCAGACAGAAGTTACAAGAGTAAAAAAATCCGGACTGGATGCCTGTGACTTTCGGGTGATTCTTGATGAAGAACATGAAAATTATGATCATGATATGGAATATCTTCATGGACATCATAAAATATATGGAGAACATCACCATCATGAACATCATCATCACCATCAGCACAGAGGGATTCTGGAGATCCGAAAACTCATTCTGGAGTCAGAAATGACAGACCGGGCAAAAGAAATTGCAGTTTCTGTTTTTGAGATACTTGCCGAAGCAGAAGCAAAGGCTCATGGAACGGCCAGAGAAGAAGTGCATTTTCATGAAGTAGGAGCTGTAGATTCTATAGTGGATATCGCAGCAGCCGCTGTCTGCCTGGATGAATTGGACATTACAGATGTGATCGTTACAAAATTATATGAAGGAACAGGGACAGTTCGCTGCCAGCATGGGGTGATTCCTATACCTGTTCCGGCAGTGGTAAATATTGTTCAGGAGAAGGGGCTTTCTCTTCAGATAACAGACGTGGAGGGAGAACTGGTCACACCTACAGGTGCCGCTATTGCAGCTGCGATAAAAACATCCGATCATCTTCCAGAGGAATTTGCAATAGAAAAAATTGGCATAGGGGCAGGAAAAAGACAGTATGCCTGTCCGGGAATTCTGAGAGCTATGCTGATCCGGGAGAAAAGAACAGAAAAAAGCACACAGATTCTGGAACAGGACAGAATCTGGAAGCTGGAAACAAATGTGGATGACTGTACCGGAGAAGAGCTGGGAAATGTGATGCGCTTGTTGTTTGAAGCAGGAGCCAGGGATGTTTATTATACACCGGTTTATATGAAAAAAAATCGTCCTGCTTATGAACTTTCAGTTATTTGTGAAGAAAACCGGATTCCTTTTATGGAAGATATTATTTTTGAAGAGACAACGACTATCGGGATCAGAAGAAATTATATGAACCGGACCATACTGAAAAGAGAAATCAGCAGCGTATGTATAGATGGATTTCAGGCGAAAATTAAGATTTGTACGCTTCCCAATGGTCAGACACGCTGTTATCCGGAATATGACAGTGTAACTGCTTTTGCAGAAAAAAAACATATCAGTTACAGAGATGCATGGGAAAAAATCAGAGATTACTGGAAGAAAGAAAGGTGAGATATTCATGAAGACAGGACTGGTTTTGGAAGGTGGAGCGATGCGGGGAATTTACACGGCAGGTGTTCTGGATGTATTTATGGATCATCAGATACATTTTGACGGCGTGATCGGAGTTTCCGCAGGTGCTCTGCATGGCTGCTCTTTTGTTTCAGAACAGAAGGGAAGAAGTATACGATATTATAGGAATTACAGAAATGATAAACATTTTATGAGTTTCTGGAATCTGCTCCATACAGGGGAAGTGGTAGGAAAAAAATTCTGCTATCATGATATCCCGGAAAGACTGGATCCGTATGATTATGAGGCTTTTGTGAAATCGGATACGGCTTTTTATGCGGTTTGCACCAATCTGGAAACAGGAAAGGCAGAATATATACAGATCACAGATATGCTGAACCAGGTGGATGTGATGCGTGCCTCCGCTTCTATGCCCTATGTATCCCATATAGTTCCGTGGAAGGGGATGAAACTTCTGGATGGAGGATGTGCAGACAGTATTCCCGTTCATCAGTTTAAAAAAATGGGTTATGAGAAAAATGTGGTAGTGCTTACCAGAGAAGAGGGATTTATAAAAAAACCAGAGACTGTAAAGCTTGCAGAAATTTATTATCACAGATATCCGAAGTTTGTAGAGGCTTTAAAAACAAGACATGAGGTATATAACAGGACAATTGAGGATATTCATAGAATGGAACAGAATGGAGAGGTCTTTGTGATCCGGCCCAGCGAGAAGCTTACCATTGGAAGGATGGAAAGTGATCTTGAAGAAATACAGAGAGTGTATGATCTGGGAAGAAAAGATGCAGAAAAGTCTGTCTGCAGAATGAAAGAATGGATGAAAGGAGACAGCAGATAAAACGCCGAATAAAGGGGCAGATAAAAGGGAGGGGAAGTTATGCTTGATACGATTATTGATATGATCAATCAGATTGATAAGATGGTATGGGGATGGTGGATGATCATTCTGCTTTTGGGAACTCATATTTTTATGACTGTCAGAACAGGATTTATTCAGAGAAAGATTGGGAAAGCCATACGCTTATCCGTAACAAAAGATCTGGATGGAGAAGGGGAGGTAAGTCAGTTTGGCGCACTTGCAACAGCTCTGGCTTCAACAATTGGTACAGGAAACATCATTGGAGTTGGAACTGCCGTGGCTCTTGGCGGTCCCGGCGCTGTGTTTTGGTGCTGGATTACAGGTGTGTTTGGCATTGCTACTAAGTACAGTGAATCTCTGATTGCAGTGAAATATCGTATTAAGACAAAAGATGGACGAATGCAGGGCGGTGCCATGTATGCGCTGGAGAGAGGTCTGAATATGCGCTGGCTGGGGCTGATCTTTGCCTTTATGGGAGGATTTGCATCTTTTGGAATTGGCTGTGCGACTCAGGTAAATGCCATTGCAACTGTGTGCGAGGAAAATCTGCATATTGCACCTGCCATGGTGGGAATCGCAGTTGCAGTTCTGACGGCTCTTGTTATTTTTGGGGGCATTCGTTCTATTGCAAAGGTATGTGAAAAACTGGTGCCTTTTATGGCCGCTTTTTATGTGGTGGGCTGCGGGATTATTTTGGGTCTGAATTTTGATTTTATTATTCCTGCCGTGAAGACGATCTGCAGGCTTGCCTTTACTCCGGGAGCTGCTGCCGGAGGTCTTGTAGGAAGGGGAATTATGATGGCTATGCAGTATGGAATCGCCAGAGGTCTGTTTTCTAATGAATCCGGTCTTGGATCTGCTCCTATTGCAGCGGCTGCTGCACAGACAAGAAATCCTGTTCGTCAGGCACTGGTATCCAGCACAGGAACTTTTTGGGATACCGTGGTGGTCTGTCTGATGACAGGGCTTGTGCTTGTGACTAGCATCATGAAAAATCCAGCTATTGATATGGGAAATATTACAGATGGAGGAATTCTTACCACACTTGCATTTCAGCAGATTCCGATATTTGGACCACTGATCCTTGTGGTAGGCATCATTTCTTTTGCTTATTCCACAGTGCTGGGATGGGCTTACTATGGAGAGCGCTGTGTGGAATATTTTGCAGGCAGGAAAGGGTTGGTTCCATACAGGATTCTGTATATTTTAGTCGCTGCTGCAGCTCCGGTAGTTTCACTGAATCTTGTGTGGACGATCGCTGATATTCTGAATGCGTTGATGGCAATCCCAAATCTGATTGCGGTACTGCTTTTGTCAAATGTGATCGTAAGTGAGACGAAAAAATACATTCATGATCTTGACAAGAAGGATGATACACCGATAGAAACGATTGAAAGATAAAAGTCAGATTTTGGAGGAAAATAAGCATGCAGGAAAGATGCGTGGGACCAGAACTTAAGGTAATCGCAAGAATACACAATGATTTTCCGGAAAAATTTGGGATACCCCATCAGAGCAATTGGCTGAAAAAACAAAAGGCACAGATTATTTTTGAACCGGAATATCGGGTTGCGGAAGCATTTCGGGGAATAGAAGAATATGATTATATATGGCTGATCTGGCAGTTTTCTGAGGCTGCAGGAAAAAAATGGTCCCCAACAGTAAGACCGCCGCGGTTAGGCGGAAATATAAGAAAGGGAGTATTTGCTACCAGATCTCCTTTTCGCCCGAATAATCTGGGGCTTTCTTCCGTTCGGCTGGAAAAAGTAGAATTTCACCCGGAATTAGGACCGGTGCTTCATATTTGCGGTGCAGATCTTATGGACGGAACGCCTATATTTGATATTAAGCCGTATTTGCCTTATGTAGATGGACATCCGCAGGCATCGGGAGGATTTACAGACAGGATAAAAGATCATCGGCTCAAGGTGGAATTTCCGGAAGAGTATCTAAAAGAAATTCCAAAAGAAAAAAGAAAAGCGTTGGAGGAGGTACTGGAAAATGATCCTCGTCCAGGATATCAGGAAGATCCTGAAAGAATTTACGGGCTTGCATATGGGAAGAAAAATATAAATTTTTATGTAAAAGACGGAGTGCTGACCGTATGTGGTGTATCAGATTATAAAAAATCATGACGAAAATAACGTTTGGTCAGAGAAATGTCACTAAAATAAAAGAAATACTTGCAAAACAACCCTTTTTTCAATAAAAT
>NZ_CABVDF010000208.1:0-5267 GCF_902497045.1 uncultured Blautia sp.
CCTCCTTCTTTTATATAATCTTTTTATTTTCCTTGAATTCTGTTTCGAATTTCCAGTGCCCGATCTGGATAGTTGGTAATAATTGCATCCACGCCTGCGTGGAACAGCTTCTCCATATGCTCTGTTTCATTCACTGTCCACACACGGATTTTCAATCCACTTTCCTTATATTCTCTGAGAAAATCTGCCATTGCCATATGATAGATCGCCGGATGCAGACCTTTGATCCCGGTCTTTTTTGCATAATCTGCCACATTAAGAATCACGTCGCTGTACAGATAAGCAGTTTCCGCATCCGGCTTTAATTCTCTGATCTTCTGCATACTATAATGATTAAAGGAAGAATAAATGATCCTGTCCTCCATTCCCTGGTACTTTACCTCTTCTATTACCATACGTTCCAGATCCGGATACCAGAAAATCCCTGTTTTCAATTCAATATTCACCTTAATACCGCTTGGTTTTACCAGCTCCAGAACCTCTCTCAGAGTGGGAATCCTGCCCTTTCCCCCCTCAGGAGTACTAACCTGAAATCTTTTCAGTTCTTCCAGTGTATAGTCTTTTACCCAGCCTGTGCCATTACAGACTCTGTCAATATTTTCATCATGAATGATCACCATCTGTCCATCCCTGCTAAGCTGGACGTCCAGTTCAATTCCATCTGCTCCCTGTTCTACTGCCAGTGCAAAAGCCTCCAGGGTATTTTCTGACTTATAACCGCTTGCGCCTCTGTGGGCAAAAATTTCCGTAGTTTTCACTTTTCTGTCCTCCATAAAAATCTATCCGGGTGTATTTTACCACACCCGGATTTTGGAATAAAGCTGTACTGCACCATTGTTTTTATTCATTTACAAGATTATATTCTTCAATTGCTCCATTAATAGATTCTGTCATATTTTTCACTGCAGCGTCCACATCCTCATTTCCATTAAGAAGACTTTCAATTTCTGATTCCACGATTGCTCTGGCTTCCGGAAATACACTTAAAAGTGCTCCTGCATATTCCGGTGCAGAATCATGAAGCTGATCAATAGCAGTCTGGAACTGCGGATATTCCGCTACATTCTGTTTAAAGGTCTCTTCTTCCTGAGCTGCAACTGTTACCGGAAAATATCCAGTCTGTGCATTCCAGTAAGCCTGTGATTCAGGAGAGATCAGAAACTTGATAAATTCCCATGTTGCACGAAGCTTTTTCGGATCCTGGTTATCAAGAGCCCACAGAGAAGCGCCTCCAATAGATACACCACCCTCATCAGAAGAGGATACTTTCGGGAAATAAGCAGTACCAACCTCGAATTTACCGTTAACATCCTGCAGAATCTGTTTTAAAGATGCAGTAGATCCAAGAGTAATAGCAGATTTTCCTGCTGAAAAGTCTGCAAGACCTGCGTCTCCTCCTTTTCCTACAATCGGAGCAAAACCTTTGTCATTCAGATCTTTCCATACTGTAAGAATATTTTTTGCGGCTCCGTTTTCATCAAAGGCAACTGCTGTTGCAGCTTCTTTACGTCCGTTTCCGTTATTGGCATACTCCAGTCCCTGTTTACTGATCAGCTGCTCAAAAAACCATCCATAAATTCCCATGGACATAGCCTCTCCTGCTCCGCCATTGTCCAGAAGCTGCTGACCAATCTCACCGATTCCTTCCAGGCTGTCCGGAACCTCTGTAATTCCTGCTTTTTCAAACATGTCTTTATTATAATAGAGAATTGGAGTCGATGAATTAAACGGCATAGAATATAATTCATTATCAATGGTATAATATGCAGCAAGGTTTGGCTCGATCTGTGAAAGATCATAGCCGTCTCCGTCGATCATCTCCTGCATAGGCACGATCCATCCGGAATCGATCATGAATCTTGTACCAATCTCATAAACCTGAACCAGATCAGCTCCCATATTTCCAATCTGAGCGCTTTTCAGCTTATTGAGAGAATCGTCATACTCTCCCTGATACTGTGCGTCTACAGTAATTCCATATTCATTTTCCTCATTAAACTGTTTTACAAGAGTATCCAGAGCCTCTCCATTAACTCCTCCCATGGAATGCCAGAAGGAAATTGTTGTTCCATCTACCTCTGAGGCATCCGCCATCTCTGCTGTCGTATTTTCTGCTGCAAATACAGCTGATGAAGTTCCTGCGATCATGGATAATGCCAGCATTGACGCAATTACTTTTTTCTTCATGATTTTTCTCCTCTTCTTCGTGTGATTTTTATTTATCCTTTCACAGCTCCGGAGAACATTCCCCGGATCAGCTGTTTCTGGCCGATGATGAAAATAGAAATTGACGGGATAATGATCATTACCACGCCTGCAATCATCAGAGTGATGGACTGGGAATCCACACTGTCCAGCATGCTGATACCAATCTGAACCGTACGTCTTTCATTGGATCCTGTTACCAGAAGCGGCCACATATACATATTCCATGCATTGATAAAGGTATAGACCGCCATAGCTCCAATAGCAGATTTTGTCAGTGGAATCAGGATTTTTACGATAAAGCGCAGATTGCCACATCCATCCAGCTTTGCCGATTCATAAAGAGAAACCGGAAACGTCATATAAAACTGCCGGAACAGAAAGATTCCCATTGCAGATGTCAGATACGGAAGGATCAGTACCGGATAAGTATCAAGAATTCCCATTTTTCCTACAGTCAGGTAATTGGAAATAATCGTAGCCTCCCCGGGAACCATCATGGTTGCCATAACCAGCATAAAAAGAATTCCTTTTCCTTTGAATTCCAGGAAAGAGAAAGAAAAAGCCGCAAGCGAGCAGGAAATAATCTGTCCGATAGTAATACATCCTGCCATAATAAAGGAGTTCATAATAAATTTCAGAAGCGGTACATTTTTAAATGCATTGATAAAATTACTCCATGTAGGATGCTTTGGAAGAATATTCAATTCTGTTGTAAAAAGTTCGCTGGACGGCATAAATGCAATGCTTACTGCATAAAGCAATGGAAGCAGCACAACAAAAGCAAACAGAACATTCGCTGTCAGCCGAAGGGCTGTACGCCCTCTTCTTTTGGCAAGAGCCCTGGTATTCATTGTGTTCTTTATCTCCAGAAGCTCACTTCTGGAAATCTGTCCCTCCATGGGCAAAGCCATATTTTCTGCCTGACTCATCAGTATTTTACCCCTTTCTTTTCCATACGAAACATAATCAGTGTAATAACCATAACGATCAGAAACAGGATGACTGACTGGGCCGCTGCACTTCCGAAACGATAGTTAAAAAACGCATCTCTGTAAATAGAATAGACGATTACATTGGTGCTTTCATTTGGTCCGCCCTCTGTCAGGATCTTAATCTGTCCAAAGGACTGAAATGCCTGAATAATATTAACTACCAGTGTATAGAACATAATAGGAGAAAGTCCGGGCAGCGTAAGGCTGAAAAACTGCTGTATGCCGCTTGCGCCATCCACCGACGCTCTCTCGTAGATTGTTTCGTCAATATTTCCCAGTCCTGCGGAAAAATACAGAAAGTTAATTCCGCTGTTCAGCCACGCTGTAAGGATTGCCACACACCAAAGCGCAGTTTTAGGATCATTCAGCCAGTTAATATCAAGATTCAACAGTTTATTTACAATTCCCACTGCAGGATGGAGCATGATCTGAAAGATCATTGCCGCAGAACTGGAGGCAATCGCCATAGGAAGAGCATAGGCCGTGCTGAAAAACCTGATTCCCGGAAAAGCCTTATTGCAGAGAACTGCTGCCACAAGACCCAAAAACATACTCCCAATCACAACCACTGAAACAAATATCAGGGTAACCTTCAGGCTGTTATGGAAAGACGGGGAACTAAGAAGAGCTTTATAGTTTTCCAGGCCCACAAAAAGCTTTGCCTCACCCATTTTATTTGTTTTATACAGACTAAGGTAAATAGTCTTAAAAAATGGATAAAACAAAAATACTGCGAAAATCAACATACTTGGGACAAGATAAAAATATGGGTTGATTTTTGCCGCTGATTTTTTTCCCATTATTGCACCTCCTCCCTGTATAAAAGATTTTTTTCTGTTTCCGGATCAAAAATATGTATTTTTTCCATGTCGAAATAAAGTTTTATTTTCTCACCTGTCTGTGTCTTATTTTCCGGTTTCAGACGTACTGCATGAGTTTTATTCTGCTCATCAAAGTAAAGTATGGTTTCTGCACCGGTCATTTCCCGATTTACGACTATTTCTTCCATATTTTCTGTCTGGTCCATAATTCCCAGCTCTCTTGCACCGTCTTCATCATAAATATCCTCCGGACGGATTCCCAGGATTACCTGACGACCATTCGCAGTTATTCCCATACGTTTTGTCAACGGATCACTTAGATAAAACTTTTTACCCTGACCGGATTCTTCCATTACAAGAGCCACACGATTGTCTGCCTCTGCCTTGATCCTGCATCTGAAAAAGTTCATGGACGGCGAACCAAGAAAACCTGCAACAAACAGATTAATCGGGTTGTTGTAGATTTTTGCCGGAGCACCTACCTGCTGTATATATCCGGCTTTCATAACCACAATCTTTGTCCCCAGAGTCATTGCTTCCGTCTGATCATGAGTTACATAGATCATTGTTGTTCCAAGCTGTTCGTGAAGCTTCAGAAGTTCCACCCGCATCTGCGCTCTCAGTTTTGCATCCAGATTCGATAATGGTTCATCCATTAAAAAGGCCTTCGGTTTACGAATGATCGCACTTCCTATGGCAACCCTCTGCTTCTGCCCTCCGGAAAGAGCTGATGGACGACGGTCCAAAAGAGACTCGATCTCCAGAATTTCTGCCACATGATGAACTCTCTCGTGGATTTCCTTTTTGGGAACCTTTCTTATCTTCAGAGCATACGCCAGGTTTCCATAGACAGTCATATTTGGATAAAGAGCATAATTCTGGAATACCATAGCCATTCCCCGCTCTTTTGGTTCCAGATAATTACAAAGCTGTCCATCAATCCAGAGTTCACCGTCTGTAATCTCTTCAAGACCTGCGATCAATCTGAGTGTAGTTGATTTCCCGCATCCGGAAGGTCCTACAAATATGACAAATTCCTTATCATGAATATCCAGATTAAAGTCTTTTACTCCGTAATGCTCTGGATCAAATTGCCTGCTTACATTTCTCAATGCAATTTCCGACATTACATTCCCTCCTCTGCAGCTTTATGCCGCGCTGTTTTCAACCTTTTCCATTATGCCGGAAGAAAATATTTTGTTCTATCATGGGTTTTAAAAAGATTAGTAAAAAATAGATGCAGAAT
>NZ_CABVDF010000209.1:0-5205 GCF_902497045.1 uncultured Blautia sp.
TTGACTTTTACTGTAACATGAGTTATTATAATCAAGCAGTCGCGAGAGAGCGGCTGGTCAATAGGAAATGCAGGAGTGGCGGAATTGGCAGACGCGCAGGCTTCAGGTGCCTGTGGTCGCAAGATCGTGTGGGTTCAAGTCCCATCTCCTGCATTATTTTTTTTATATCGGGAATCCCTAATTCAGCTGGGTTTCCCGATTTTTTACTATTCTTATTTTCTGAAAATTTCACAAGAATTATTTTAAGCAAAACATAATTTTTTTTAGTGTCAGTTTGTGTTGAAAAACAAAATCTCTTGTGATACAATCTTGAAGATTTAGGATAAAACAAGAGAAAGGGAGATTGTATGAAAGCATTTCTGATATTAGAAGATGGCCATGTATTTACAGGAACAAGTATTGGCTCTACAAGGGAAGTTATCAGTGAGATCGTTTTTAACACTTCCATGGCAGGTTACCTGGAAGTCATGTCAGACCCAACTTATCTGGGACAGGCAGTTTGTATGACATATCCGTTAATTGGAAATTACGGAATCTGTTATGAAGACCAGGAATCCAGAAGCACATGGGTCGACGGAGTGATCGTCCGTGAATTATCTCGTATCCCAAGCAACTTCAGATGCGTGGACACAATCCAGCATTTCTTAACAAAACATGATATTCCAGGTATTGCCGGAATTGATACCAGAGCCCTGACTAGAATTTTACGTGAAAAAGGTACCATGAACGGTATGATTACTGTTGAGGAAAATTATGATCTGAACACAATCATCCCACGTTTAAAAGCATATAAAAAAGAAAATGCTGTAGAAACAGTCAGCCGCCGCGAAAAGAAGCTTGTAAAAGGCAATGGAGCAAAGGTTGCACTGATGGACTTTGGTGTAAGAAAAAGTCTTGTGGAAGCTCTTACAGAGAGAGGTTGCCAGGTAACAGTATATCCGGCACAGACTTCCGTAGAAACAATTCTGAAAGATGCTCCGGACGGAGTCCTTCTCAGCAATGGTCCTGGGGATCCGAAAGCAAATCCTTCTATTATAGAAGAAATAAAGAAACTTTATGAATCTGAAATTCCTGTTATGGGAATTGGTCTTGGACATCAGCTTATGGCTCTTGCAGCAGGCGGAGACACCCGTAAGATGAAATGCGGACACAGAGGCAGCAATTATCCGGTAAAAGGACTGGAGACAGGAATGACCTATATTTCTTCTCAGAGTCATGGATATGAAGTCGATGCAGCTGCACTGGAAGAGAAGAATATCGCAAAAGCTTCTTTTGTAAATGTAAACGATGGCACAAATGAAGGTCTGGACTATATCGGAAAGAAAATCTTTACTGTTCAGTTCCAGCCGGCAGCCAGCGAAGGTGTACAGTATACAAGTTTCTTATATAATAAATTTGTGGAAATGATGGGAGGGAATAAATAATGCCAAAGATAAAAGACATTAAAAAAGTACTTGTTATTGGTTCCGGTCCGATCATTATTGGTCAGGCTGCAGAGTTTGACTATGCGGGAACACAGGCATGCCGTGCTCTCAAGGAAGAGGGAATCGAAGTTGTACTTCTGAACTCCAATCCAGCTACCATCATGACTGATAAAGATATGGCTGACAGAGTATATATTGAGCCTCTGACAGTTGAAGTTGTGGAACAGCTGATCATTAAGGAAAAACCGGACAGCGTTCTTCCTACACTTGGCGGACAGGCAGGTCTGAATCTTGCCATGGAGCTTGCCGAAAGTGGATTTTTGAAGGAACATAATGTTCGTCTGATCGGTACAACTCCGGATACCATCAAAAGAGCTGAGGATCGCCAGGCATTTAAAGACACCATGGAAAAGATCAACGAGCCGATTGCGGCGTCTAAAGTGGTAACAACTGTTGAAGACGGCGTGGCGTTTACAAATACCATTGGCTATCCGGTTGTTCTCCGTCCGGCATATACACTTGGCGGAAGCGGCGGCGGTATTGCATACAGCGAGCCTGAACTGAGAGAAATTCTTGAAAATGGTCTTCGTCTTTCCCGTGTAGGAGAGGTTCTTGTTGAGAGATGTATTTCCGGATGGAAAGAGATCGAATATGAAGTGATCCGTGACCGGGCAGGAAACTGTATTACAGTCTGCAACATGGAAAATGTTGACCCAGTTGGCGTGCACACAGGAGACTCTATCGTAGTAGCTCCTACTCAGACTCTTGGTGCAAAAGAATGCGATATGCTTCGTACTTCTGCCCTGAACATTATTACAGAGCTGGGTATCACCGGAGGATGTAACGTACAGTTTGCACTGCATCCGGAAAGCTTTGAATATTGTGTTATTGAGGTAAACCCGCGTCTGAGCCGTTCCTCTGCACTTGCAAGTAAGGCGACAGGCTATCCGATCGCAAAGGTAGCATCCAAGATCGCTCTGGGTTACAATCTGGACGAAATTCCAAACGCTGTTACAGGAAGTACGTTTGCAAGCTTTGAGCCAACGATCGACTACTGTGTTGTAAAGGTTCCGAGACTCCCGTTTGATAAATTTATCACAGCAAAAAGAACTCTGACTACTCAGATGAAAGCAACCGGTGAGGTTATGAGTATCTGTACCAGCTTTGAGGGTGCTTTAATGAAAGCTATCCGTTCCCTGGAACAGCATGTGGACTGTCTGCAGTCCTACGACTTCAGCGCGCTGACAGAAGAGGAGCTTTTGGAAGAGCTGAAGATTGTGGATGACCGCCGTATCTGGAAGATCGCAGAAGCGATCCGCAAAGGCATTCCGCAGGATTCTATTTATGATATCACAAAGATCGACCGCTGGTTTATTGATAAAATTGCAGTGATCGTTGAGATGGAAGATGCTTTGCAGCATCAGGAACTGAATGAAGAGCTTCTGCTGGAAGCAAAACGTATGGAGTTCCCAGATAATGTGATCGCGCGTATGACTGGAAGATCAGAGGATGAGATCAAAGCTATGCGCCAGGAATATGGCATCAAAGCAGCATATAAGCTGGTAGATACCTGTGCCGGCGAGTTTGAGGCAGCAACCCCATATTATTATTCCGTATATGGCGATAAAGAAACAGAAAATGAAGCAGTAGCCACACCGGATAAGAAAAAAGTCCTGGTACTTGGTTCCGGTCCGATCCGTATCGGTCAGGGTATCGAGTTTGACTTCTGCTCTGTACACTGTACATGGGCATTTGCAAAAGAGGGCTATGAGACTATCATTATCAATAACAACCCGGAGACAGTCAGCACAGACTTTGATATTGCCGATAAGCTGTACTTTGAGCCGCTGACTCCTGAGGATGTAGAGAATATTGTAAATATCGAAAAACCAGACGGAGCCGTTGTGCAGTTTGGCGGTCAGACAGCCATCAAACTGACAGAGGCACTTATAAAGATGGGTGTTAAAATCCTTGGTACATCTGCAGAAGACGTAGATGCAGCAGAAGACCGTGAGCTCTTTGACGGAATCCTTGAGCAGTGCCAGATCCCGAGACCAAAGGGAGACACAGTATTTACTGCAGAAGAAGCAAAAGAAGTTGCCAACAGACTGGGCTACCCGGTTTTGGTACGTCCTTCCTATGTTCTTGGCGGCCAGGGTATGAGAATTGCAGTCAGTGATGAGGATGTAGAAGAATATATTGGCATTATCAATCAGATCGCACAGGATCATCCGATTCTTGTAGATAAGTACCTTATGGGTAAAGAGATTGAGGTAGATGCAGTATGTGATGGTGAAGATATCCTGATTCCTGGTATTATGGAGCACATTGAACGTGCAGGTATCCATTCCGGTGACAGTATTTCTGTATATCCGGCCCAGACTATCAGTGAAAAAGCAAAGGAGACCATTGCAGAATATACACGCCGTCTGGCAAAAGCACTCCATGTGGTAGGAATGATCAACATTCAGTTTATCGTCTGCGGTGAAGATGTATATGTAATCGAGGTAAATCCTCGTTCCAGCCGTACGGTTCCTTATATCAGCAAGGTGACAGGCATTCCGATCGTCCCGCTGGCAACAAAGGTTATCCTGGGCTACAAACTGAAGGATATGGGATATGAGCCCGGACTTCAGGCAGAGGCAAAACATATTGCTATCAAGATGCCTGTATTCTCCTTTGAGAAGATCCGTGGAGCAGATATCAGCCTTGGACCGGAAATGAAATCTACCGGTGAGTGTCTTGGTATTGCAGAAACATTTAACGAAGCACTTTACAAAGCATTTATCGGAGCTGGCATCAAACTTCCGAAGCACCGCAATATGATCATCACTGTAAAAGAGGAGGATCATCAGGAAGTAGTTCCAATTGCAAAACGTTTTGAGGCTCTTGGATATCGTATTTATGCTACAAGAGGAACAGCCAAGGTTCTGAAAGAAAATGGAATTAAAGCAATCCGTACCAACAAGCTGGAGCAGCCGGCGCCAAACCTTATGGATTTGATCCTCGGACACAAGATAGATGTGGTCATTGATACTCCGCCTCAGGGCGTTGAGCATCAGAAAGATGGTTTTGTGATCCGCAGAAACGCAATTGAGACAGGAGTCAATGTACTGACCAGTCTGGATACAGCAGAGGCATTGGTAACAAGCCTTGAAAATACTGATCTGAACAATCTTACACTGATTGATATTGCCACCATCGACAACAGATAATTAAAATACCGGGGGAATTGCCGAAAAAGCAGTTCCTCCGGTTTTTTTCTTTACGACAAAGTAAATCTGTAATATACTTATGGTAGTTTAAAGAAAGAAAGGAAATCAAAATGAATATCATCGAATTTTTAAAAGCGGTGTTCCTTGGTATTGTAGAGGGAATCACAGAATGGCTTCCCATCAGCAGTACCGGGCACATGATACTTGTTGACGAATTTATCAAACTGGATGTTTCACATGAATTTAAGGATTTTTTTCTGGTGGTGATACAGCTGGGTGCCATACTTGCTGTGGTGGTACTTTACTGGAATAAGCTGTGGCCATTTTATATCCGGCCTGTTTCCAAAAAAACGCAGATGGCTATTGCAAAGCAGCCGGCTGCCCTACGGGGGCTTATGACTTTTATAGAAAAGTTTTGTGACAAGGATAAATGGATGCTCTGGTTTAAGATCCTGGTTGCCTGCCTTCCTACCATTGTGATCGCACTTCCTTTTAATGATATGATAGAAGAAAAGTTTAACAATTATGTGGTTGTTGCCATTGCGCTAATCGTTTATGGTGTGATC
>NZ_CABVDF010000210.1:0-5204 GCF_902497045.1 uncultured Blautia sp.
AATCTTGGTCATTTTTAGAAAAAATTTTTAAACTGCCAGTCGTAATTGCTCCATTTTCGGCTGACGCTGCGTCGGTTTCTGATATATATCACAATAATATCGGATCCGTTCTGCCAGTATGGTATTCCTCGTACCGGTACTTTCCTGTTTGATAGCTACCGTAATCGCCTTTTTCTCTCCTACAAGATAAACCTTCTGTTTGGCTCTGGTGATTCCGGTATACAGGATATTTCGTTTCAGCATCTTGTAAAATGCCCACACCCAGGGAATAATCACTACCTGGCACTCATTTCCCTGACTCTTATGGATGGTGATTGCATTTGCGTGTTCCACCATATCCATTTGGTCTGCTTCATATAACACGCTGCGTCCATCCGGAAATACGATTCTGGCAAGTGGGTTGCTATCCTCATCTTTAGATATTTCGGTAAGAATCCCCATATCCCCATTACTGGCAACTTCCGTATTCTTATTTTGGAGAACTTTGTCCCCTTCCCGGAAGATATGGTCATGGATATGGAGTTCCTTTTTCCCAGAGATGGGTGGATTCACCAAATCTTGTATGGTTCTATTGATTTCTATTACCCCTGCGGCACTTCGCACCTTATAAGGTGACAAAATCTGCACCTGATCCATGCCATGTACTGCAAGTTCTTTTACATACAATTCCTTAACAATTTGAGCTGCCTCTTCTGCACCTTTGCAGGCAATCATCTGGAAGTCTTCCCCTTCTATCAAGTCAGTACGTCCTTGCTGCATCAACTTTGCATTAAGAGCAATGTTGCTGTTTTTCCCCTGTCGGTATACTAAATCTAAAGTTGTTACCGGGATCTTCCCACACAGAATCAACTGACGGAACACTTCTCCGGCTCCAACAGAAGGAAGCTGATGGATGTCTCCTACCAGAAGCACTCTGGCACTTGGTTTTACTTTACTGAAAAATTCATAAGCGAGGTGCATATCCACCATGGAAAACTCATCTACGTTTACAAATTCTGCGGATAATTCCTCCAGCATCGGTTCATATTCATCATCGCCATAAAGCCCTAATGCCATGTGCATCGTGCTGGACTCTTCATGTCCTGTACTTTCTGCCATCCTTCTTGCAGCTCGTCCCGTCGGTGCCATGAGTTGTACTTCCGTTTTGTATTTCTCCTTATGGATATACAAAATAACTTTTAAAACCGTTGTCTTGCCGGTTCCCGGACCTCCGGTAATAATGCTGATAGGACTTCTAAACACCATACGGACCGCCTCTTTCTGACAGTCCGATAACGTAATGCCCAGAACCCTCTGTGCCTCTTCCAGTTCTTTTTCTATGGATTCAGCCGGAATCTGTTTCATCAGTCTCTTTGCAATCATCATAGCTGTCCTTCGTTCTTCCTCATACTGTGTTACCCGGTAAATCCGGTCATCATCCACAACAATACTATGCTGTACCGCTAACCGATACAAAACACCATTTATTTCCGACTCTGTGATCTGATCAAGTGTCTGGTCTTCATTGAGAAGATTTAAGACGCTTTTGATCAGTGCATCCTGTTTCAAATACAGATGTCCGTTCTGACGCATTTCTTCGTTCAGCACATAACTGATACAGCCAGAAATCCGCATGGGATCATTGGGCGATGCTCCGCATTGTCTTGCAATCGCATCCACTGTAAGAAAGCCAAAGCCTTTGACATGAAACAGGGCATACGGCTGTTTGCGGATAATCTCCATCGAACGGTCCTGATATTGTTTCAGGATCATATTTACCTTCTTGGGTGTCACATGAAAAGGAGCTAAAAAGGTCATCAATTCCCGGAATACCTGGTTCTTCCCAAAGGATTCCATGATGCCATCCAGCTTTTTCTTTGAAATCCCCCGTACCTTCAGTAACTTCTCCGGTGTCTTTTCCATAATTTCCAACGTATTCAATCCAAACTGATCGACAATACGTTCCGCCATTTTCGGTCCAACACCTTTTACAGAACCGCAGGAAAGGTATCCTAAGATACCCTCCCTGGTTCTTGGTACAACTTCCAAAAAGCTTTCCACCTTATATTGAAGTCCATGAGTACTGGATTCCCAGTTTCCCTCCATCTCCACTTCAATTTCATCCGAAAGCGGAAGATCATAACCGATGGCAGTAAACGCAATGACTTTCTTTGCAGACCAGAATTTGTCTCTGGCAGACAAAGGAACGCTAGTATCCTGGGTAGAAAAAACAGCTATGGTATACCCATTCTCCTCATTTTGAAAAATCTTACGTATGAATCTGCACCTCATCGTTTATTTCCCTCCAATTTTCTATCTTTATCAATTCACTGGGATACTTGATTCCGTCGTACCAGTACACCTCCTTGCCTTTTTCAAATGCAGCCTTTATCTCGCCTGCCATTCCGGCGCTTATATACGGTCCGCAGACAACCAACACATCACACAACGTAAGCAGGATCATACCAATCTGTAACGCTGCCTCCCGTTCTTCTGGAATCTCATCATCCAACATAAGGGGAAGATGTGCATGGGATGCAAAAGTACGACAATGATAAAGCCGTTTGATCTGCATCAGATAAAACTTCGCTTTTTCCATATTCTGCTGTCTGACTTCTTTTGTAGTCGCAGACAGCGGGGAGCAGATATATGCTCTTTTTCCATCTAACATTACGCTGCCTCCTTCTTAATCCGAAATGTCCGGCTCTCTGAGGTACTGGCGTATTCCTCATAAATATCCGGATGCTGGATCTTTAATTTCTCCATCTGTTCTTTTCCAATCTGAGTACGGATGGTTGGATTATATGTGATCTTGTAACGAGAGCTTCCGTCCTCCATCACTGCTTTGCAGCCCTGGCCGAGAAGTTCCACAAAAGGAACACTCAATGCTTTTTGCTCTGCATCAATTTCCTTTTTTCTTCGTTCCAACTGTGATTTTTCCTCCGCTAACATCAGAAAGCGCTCCAAGCTTCTTGACTCCAGCCCGGAAATCGTGATTTCAGGAATGGTCTTATCCGCAAAACCTTTGTACCTCCGGATACTGGCTAAAACCAGATCTGCTTTCCCGTTATAAGGCGGCTCCACCTTTTTCTCCACATACTCATTCCAGAAGTACTCTTCCTGGTCAATCAGTTCCTGTTCTTCCATCTCGTCACGCTCCAAGGAACGGTAAACAAATTCATTCTCATTATTTCCGTACAAGCAGGCGATATAGGCTTTCTTGATGTTCATCACTGCCATATAATGCCTTACCTGAAGAACATAGTTTTCTGGGATTCCGTCATCTGCCCATTTATCTTTGGCATTGTAATTACAGGTTTTACATTCCAAGATTCCGATACTTCCATCCGGAAACCGGATAAAATAATCTACATCTGCAAGCATGAACGGATAGAAGGGATGCCGGAACATCTTCCGGACAGGAAAAACTTCTAATCCAGTCTTTTTTGAGAAGATCATGGCTACCAGATCTTCCAAACGATGTCCCACTTCTTTTGCCACCCAGTTACTTTCTCCTTCATCAATCATTGGTTTTACACCAATTTTGTCGTAATAGAGATCTTTTATGGTTGCAAAGGGTGAGATTCCCATAATAGCGGCTACATCACTTCCACCAATCCCAAGTCTTCGGTAATCCAGCCATTCCTCTCTTGTAAGTGGCTCAATATTTACAACAACTTCCGGTTCATAATTCAATGCTAAACTCATTTCTTTGTCCTCCTTATAATTTGATTGCTCCAATAACGTCAAATGCCTTCCAATCCATAGATAATGTTCTGGCAATATCTTCTTCCAGTTTTAGAATTCGGCTTCCGGAAAAACCTTCACAAGCTGCAAAGAAAGATGCTTCATTGATGGCATAGTAAAGGTCATGAGCCGTACAAGGATCTTCTCCATACTGGGCAACATATTGTTCTACTACTTCGTTACGAATCTTCTGGCTGATCTTAATTTCCTTCATTACCAGATGCAGACAATTTACCGGATTTTCAATTTCAATATCCATCAAAGAAGAAATTCCATTCATTGCCTCCTGATACCTTGAAAAAATCTTGTCCAGATTCTTCCGGAAATCCTGAAGTGTTGCTCCCTTGTCATGAGACAGTTTAATCGGACTCCCTAAACTAATCGTGCGGTTGTTTGTTTTTGACGTCATCATCGGATACAGATTTGCACCACTGGCTGCCACATCTGAAGTAGTAAGCCTGAGTGCCGGTGCAAGAGCCTTATCTTCCAGGTCATGATCCTTTAATGCCTGTCGGTAGGTATCCAAAAGTTCCTGATTTCCTTCCAATGTCCACATAGCGGATGCAATGGAATGGTCGTAGGTTCCAGAACCTTCCAGATAAGCGCTGCCACTAAAATGTGCCTTCAGATAATCACAGGTCATAGAAAATACTGCCTCCATATCAAGGACGCAATAATCATGCTCATCTCCTCCATGTACAGCAGATACCTTCCCATCTGCTATTTTAATCAGTGCATCTCCTCTTGCGACTTTCAGACAATAATTGATTACTTTCGCATAAGTAGCCTTTTCAAGCTTCCGTAAACCTGTACCGCTGACACCGGCTCTTTTCAAGATCGTGTGCATAGCACAATCCCGGACAGGATACACTTCCCCATTGATCTTTAATACCAACTGGGTATTTTTCTCCGTATCCTCTACAATTCCTTCCAGTTGCTTTGTACAGGCTTTCTCAATCGTTTCCGCCTCTTTCTCAAGGGGAACCAGCCGCAGCATCCTGGTCGGCTTACGGATCCATTGGGAAGCCTTCGCCCGTTCTGCCAGAAATTCCAGCATTTCCTTTGTGTTTGCAAATGTCGTTTCAAACGCATCTGCATAGATTCTTGTTTCATTCATTTGTGTGTACCACCTTTCTTAAAATATGTTTTATTCCATAAACAGCCCATGCTGTATCTGGCATTTTCTAAAACGCCCTATATTTAGGCACAAAAAAAGGAATGAAAAGAGAACCTGATATTCTCTGGTCATTCCTGATTTACTGGTATTCTTACCAAAAAACAAAAGTGCCGCTATTGTCCATAACAGACAGATAGTGACACTTTATACAAACATAAACAACTTATGCAGACAGCTTTTTCAGCCGTCTTTGAGTTTTGGGATTCTGACAAATCCACAAACTCCCCATAACGGGTATGCATAAAAATAAACTATATCAGTATACTAGCACAAGATATAGTGATTGTCAATTTATATAATT
>NZ_CABVDF010000211.1:0-5191 GCF_902497045.1 uncultured Blautia sp.
TACGAAATATTGACAACGATTAAAATACATGATATTATCAATTTACGAAAATCGTACAAATACAAAATACAGTAAACGTATTTGAAGTCTAAAGAGGAAAGGAGGATGCAAAATGGCAAGCTACAATTATATGATGAGTGCTGATGAAGTGGCACAGGAATTAAACTGTTCAAAATCTCATGCCTATAAACTGGTAAAAGCTATGAATAAGGAACTGGCTGCACAGGGATATATTACGATGGCTGGAAGAATACCAAAGGCATTTTGGGCAAAAAAGATGTATGGCTATGAAATAGCAGGAAATTAAAGGAGGATCAATATGGCTTACAGAGAAAAAGACACAAAAAAATGGACAGCCCAGTGGTTTGAGACTAATGTTATGGGTGAGAAGAAAAAACGCAGAAAGCGTGGATTTGAAACAAAGCGAGAAGCATTGGAGTTTGAACGAAGTAAAAAGTTAAGCAATGAGCGAAGTATGGATATGAGACTGAGCGATTTTATTGAGATTTATTTTTCAGACAAACAGAATGAACTGAAGGATCGGACAATCAAAAATAAAAGATATATGATGCAACAGCATATTATTCCATACTTTGGAAATCAGATGATGAGTGAGATTAAGGCTTCACAGATTATTCAGTGGCAGAATGAAATTCAGAAGAAAGGATATTCAGATTCTTATCTGAGAATGATTCAGAATCAGTTGACCAGTCTGTTTACACATGCAGCTAAGATCTATGATTTGCCGGTTAATCCATGTAAGAAAGTGAAACGAATGGGAAATTCGGATTCAAGAAGTTTGAACTTCTGGACACTGGACGAGTATAAACAGTTTATACAGACAATGGAGCCGGGAACACGATATTATCTTATGTTTGAGGTATTGTTTTGGACTGGATGCAGAATCGGGGAGCTGCTTGCGATTACAAAAGCTGACATTAATTTTGAGAAAAATCAGCTCAGTATCAATAAGACTTATTATCGAACAGGAATGCAGGATATTATCACAGAACCGAAAACAAAACAGTCTTTTCGGACAATCGAAATTCCAGAATTTCTAAAAGAGGAAATTAAGAAATTTGTAGATGGTCACTATGGAATGCCAGATACAGAAAGATTATTTCCAGTCGTTCAGGAAGCGGTACAGCATAAGATGAAACGGCAGATTGAGTTGGCAGGAGTAAAGAAAATCCGAGTGCATGATCTCAGACATAGTCATGTAGCTTATCTCATTGAGAAAGGCGTGGAACCATTACTGATTCGGGACAGATTAGGGCATAAAGATATTCGTATCACATTGAACACTTATGGACATCTTTATCCAAATCAGCAGAGGAAGATTGCAAATCTGCTGGATAATGAAAATGGAAATGCTGTTACTGGTTTGGGAGAAGCAAGAGATGAAGGTTGAAAAGATAAAAGAAAAAGCCCAGATAGATAATCTGAGCAAGTTCTCTGATAATCAGATTCACTGATATACCATCTTGGCAGATTCAGTATATCACGAATCGGGAAATACGACAATTCCCGAATATCTGTTTATCAGAGACTTGCCCGGAAGGGCAGGAGGAGATAATGGAATGAACATGAATGAAAAAAATATAATTGAGAATTGTAGAATAGAACCAAAACTGAAACTGATTAATATGGATTCAGTAGAGGTGGAACAGGTAGAATGGCTGCTTTATCCGTTTATTCCTTATGGGAAAGTGACCATTATACAGGGAGATCCAGGTGAAGGAAAGACAACGATGGTACTTCAGATTATCGCAAAACTGACCAAAGGGGAACCGATTCTTCCTGTCACTGATACAATGAAAACAAAAGAAAAACGAAGTGATGAAGTCGATAGTGAGAATGCGGATTTAAATGCCGAAGACAATAGGCAGGAACACTCTCTTATGTCGCCTGTAAATGTGATTTACCAGACAGCAGAAGATGGTCTTGGAGATACTATTAAACCTAGATTACTTGCGGCAGGTGCAGATTGTTCAAAGGTGCTGGTGATTGATGATAGCGATCAGCCACTGACAATGGCAGATGTTCGATTGGAAGAAGCTATCGTGCAGACAAAAGCAAAAATGGTTGTTCTTGATCCGATTCAGGGATTCTTGGGAGCAGAGGTAGATATGCACCGGGCAAATGAGATCAGACCACTGATGAAGCGTATCGCAGTGCTAGCAGAAAAATATCACTGTGCAATCATTTTAATTGGTCATATGAACAAAAACAGTAATGGTAAATCTTCTTATCGTGGACTGGGTTCTATTGATTTTCAGGCGGCTGCAAGAAGTGTTTTGATTGTCGGGCGAGTGAAGGAAGAACCGGAAATAAGAGTGGTATGCCATACGAAAAGTTCTCTTGCACCGGAAGGAACGTCGATTGCATTCAGACTGGATAAAAATAATGGGTTTGAATGGATTGGAGAATATGATATCAGTGCCGATGAACTTCTTAATGGAGACAGTAGAGGACAAAAAATCCAGAAAGCAAAAGAATTTTTGCTTGAGATTCTGGCAAACGGAGGAATGACTCAAAAGAAAATTGCAGAAGAAGCAGAATCCAGAGGAATAAAAAGAAAAACGTTGTGGAATGCCAAACGGGAACTTGAAATTGATTCCGTAAAACGAGGAAAACAATGGTATTGGATGTTGCCAGAATAAAAAAGGAAGATGGCAAGATTACCATTTCTTAAGAAGGGGGAATCTTACCACCTTGAAAGGAGAACAGATGCAAAATAAAAGTGTACAGATTCCATATGAGTTATTTTTTCAACTCCTGCAATATTTTTTGATGGATAACTACGATGGTGAAGAAATAATCCGGCTGGGATTGGAGAAAAAACTGGATGCAATGATGAATCGTGAAGTGTACAGCAAATCCAAAACGGCACCAACGGAAGAAGAAAGGGAAAGATTCCGGCAGGAATATCTGGACAGAAAGGGAATGCAAGAGAGCTTTCGATGGTAACAGTCCTTACTGATTACTTTATTACAGGAGCGTGTCACGCACCTGTGAGAAATAAACAAGGAGAATGCCGGTAAGGTGCAAACGAAAGGTTCTGATTGAACTGTGAATTTAACGGAAATTTTATCGCTGTGAAAGGAGAATGGTACAATGAAACAAGGAAGATTAGGATATAACAGTAGCAATGACAGATATGGCTTATTATCATCAGATTTATGGATCGATACGGGATTTCACTGTGGAGAAGGTCTTGAGGTTCTGATTGACGATAAGTGGGTAAGGACAAGAATGGAGATGAATACGGCAAGAGAATGGTATCTGGTGGGAACGCCGTACTGTGGAAATCTGGAATATGTGCAGGCGAGAATACCGGAATAATTTAGTTGAGAGAGTAACGAAGGAGATAAAATAGGTCTCCGCTCCGCTTCGGTCGGTGCAGGGCAGACGTCCTCCGGACGTCTTGCACCCCGGCAGGGCGCAAGGGTACTTTTGATGGACGGTACGGCTGTCGAAAGTGCTTTTGCGTTACTTTTGACAAAAGTAACAAAACCGCCGTATCCGGCGACAGTTTCTTAAATATCGCCATAACTGGCGTAAATAAAAATCACGTGCGATATCTGGCACTCGAACAGAGAGGAGATGAGAAAACTTATGATGAAACGAACGATTAGTGGTATGATCGGAGCCGGTTCACTGGCTCATAACAGACGGGATTTTATAGCAGAAAATGTAGATCCGGACAGAGTACAACTGAATATTTGCTACCAGAATGAGAATCTGAAAGAAGTTTATAAAGAGCTATTTGACGATGCTGTGGAGAGATACAATGTTGGGAAAAGAAAGGACAGGCAGATTGCAAATTATTATGAAAAAATACGACAGAGCAAACAAGAAAAGTTGTTTCATGAAGTGATATTCCAGATTGGAAATCGTGAGGATATGGCAGTGGGAACGACAGAAGGAGATATGGCTGTAAAGGTACTGGATGAATATGTGAAAGACTTCCAAAAACGGAATCCGACACTTTGCGTATTTAGCTGCTATCTGCACCAGGATGAAGCAACACCACATTTACATATTGACTTTGTGCCTTATGTGACTAACTGGAAGGGAAAAGGAATGGATACCAGAGTTTCACTGAAACAGGCATTGAAAAGCCTTGGATTTCAAGGTGGAAATAAGCATGATACAGAACTGAATCAGTGGATAAACCATGAAAAAGAAGTGCTGGCAGAAATTGCAAAGCAATATGGAATTGAATGGGAGCAGAAAGGCACACATGAAGAGCATTTGGATGTTTACAATTTCAAGAAAAAAGAACGCAAAAAGGAAGTTGCAGAGTTAGAAGTTCAAAAAGCTAGGTTGGAGGAAAAAAATGCCAGACTAGAAGAACGCAAAGTGGTGATGGAAGAAATAAATGAGAGGATGCTTGACCAATTGGATGAACTTGAGAAGGATATTTGTAAGGTTCAGGATAATTTGGATAAAACAGAAAAAGAAGCAGAAAAATCAAAGAAACAAGCCGAGAAATATGAAAAACAGCTTAAACGGATAGCTCCTCTTGCAGATAATATAAGGCGATATGCTGGGGAGTTTTCTAAACCCATAGATGAAGTGCTTCCAGAAGCAGATTTTCTGGAATCTGCTAAAACCTATCGAGAGAAGAAGGCAAAGCCAGTGATTGGAAAATTGAAGGAATTACTATATAGCTTATATCTGGCATATATCAAAATTCGTGAAGAAGTTGATAGAGTTCAGTATAAATATAACAGATTAGAGAGTTCAAACAAAATGTTAGCTATGCGGAATCAGGAGCAGATAGAGGTAATCGACAGTCTTAAAGAAGAAAATCAGGATTATTACCGATTGAAACGAGCAGTTGGCGAGAATAAGGCGGATATGCTTGTTCAAGCAGAGAGAAATCGGGAGATAGAAGAATATGAAATAAGAAAGGCACTAAAAAAGAGATATGACAAAGGTGCAAGATAAGGAGGGTACGAATAGATAGAAGGTATGGAATGTTGCGTAAAATATATTTAAAGGAAAATAAGTCCGCCAACTATCAGTTTATGCTGTTACCGGAAATATTGAGGAAGGTGTATAAAGAAGCTAGGGTAGGGGCTGATGAATAATATTCTGAAATGCGTGGAGGAGATAATGTTAAGCGAAATGATGTATGCGTAGAAAGCAGAATTTATGTTACGAATAAAATAAGAATTTGAAA
>NZ_CABVDF010000212.1:0-5162 GCF_902497045.1 uncultured Blautia sp.
GATACTGCTATAATCATCTTTCAAAAGGAAATGAACGAGAAAAATACAGATTTATTATTATAAAGAAGGGAGTTTGTTGTACATGACGGAAATAATAAATACACTTACAGAGCTGATGACAGAAAACCTTTGGGCGGCTCCGCTGCTGAGTCTGGCAGCAGGGATACTAACCTCCTTTACCCCGTGCTCACTGGCATCTGTTCCTATGCTTTTGGCATGTGTAGGCGCGGTGAATGCTGACCGCAAAAAGGCAGTGCGTCTTTCACTTTCCATGGCAGCGGGTATGGCTGTGACTTTTGGAATATTTGGTTCGGCAGCCTCTTTTATCGGGCACCTTCTCCATGAGGCAGGGCACTGGTGGACATTTTTGATGGGAATTCTGATGATCTTTATGGCACTGCAGGTTTTTGGGGTAGTAAATATCATACCTCACATCCATATGTCAGAACATATGACAAAAAAAGGATATGCAGGGGCATTTCTGACCGGAGCTGTCGGAGGTGTTTTTGCCTCTCACTGTGCAATCCCGGTTATGGTTGCACTTTTGGCGCTGGTAGCCAGACTGGGAAGAAATGCCTGGTGGGGAGTACTTCTGATGGTACTGTATGCATTAGGACACAGCGTGCTTTTGGTAGGCGCCGGGATAGGCTATAGCTATGTAGACCGTCTGATCAAAAATCCGGCCTATGCATCGGTCGGCGTATGGCTCAGACGTATACTTGGTATTTTGATCCTGCTTTTTGGGCTTTTGTTGATATTTGCAGAAAAATAATGGCGTTTATTCAAAAAAATGTTGTATTTTTACAAGGCTGTTGTTATAATCAAAATTGCAGAAGTGTTAGATGCCATATATAAATGGCAGCAGTACGGACCAAAAATAGATACAGTTTGTATGAAAAACTGGCAGAACATAAGAGGCAGGACATAAGAGACATTAGAGAGGACAGTAGATATGTTGATTACAAGAGAATGTGATTATGCAGTAAGGGTTATCCGTGCTTTGGCGGGAGAAGAGAGACTCAGTGTAGGAGAAATCTGCGAAAAAGAGCAGATTACGGCTCCCTTTGCTTACAAGATACTGAAAAAACTTCAGAAGGCAAAGCTTGTAAAGGGATTCAGAGGCGTTCATGGGGGATATTCTCTTGACAGAAAAACGGAAGAGATCACATTGTTTGATGTGTATACAGCCATTGATCCGGAACTTATGATTATTGAGTGTATGGATCCTCATTATCAGTGTGTGAGAGATGACAGGGATAAGACGCCGTGTGTTGTACACAGAGAACTGGCGGATATCCAGCAGGAGCTGTGGAAGATGCTAAGACGCAGATCTCTGCAGGAACTTTTTGACAATATATAAAATGAACAGAAAAGAGAGGTCTGCGCATGGCATATTTTTATGCAGAAAGAGCGGAACTCTCTTTTGTTGTATGCAAAAAAAATCAGAATCCAGTTGGACAATAATACTATTATATGGTATAATCAAATACGGAATTTTAGATCGCTTAACGGTCTAGAAATAATTTTCATCATACCTTTAAGGAGGAAAAGAAAACTATGGCAAGAAAGATGAAAACCATGGATGGTAATCATGCAGCCGCTCATGCATCATATGCTTATTCTGATGTAGCTGCTATTTACCCGATCACCCCTTCATCTGTTATGGCTGAAGCAACAGACGAGTGGGCAACCCAGGGAAGAAAGAACATCTTCGGACAGGAAGTACAGGTTACAGAGATGCAGTCTGAGGCAGGTGCTGCAGGTGCAGTTCACGGTTCTTTGGCAGCTGGTGCTCTTACAACTACCTACACAGCATCTCAGGGTCTTCTTCTGATGATCCCGAACCTTTATAAGATCGCAGGTGAGCAGCTTCCGGGCGTTATCAATGTATCTGCCCGTGCACTTGCTTCTCACGCACTTTCTATCTTTGGAGATCACTCTGACGTTATGGCATGCCGTCAGACAGGATGTGCTATGCTGTGTGAATCTTCCGTACAGGAAGTAATGGACCTGACACCGGTTGCTCACCTTGCAGCAATCAAGGGAAAAGTTCCGTTCATCAACTTCTTTGATGGATTCCGTACTTCTCATGAGATCCAGAAGATCGAGACATGGGATTATGAAGATCTGAAAGATATGGCTGATATGGATGCTATCGCAGAGTTCCGTAAACACGCTCTGAACCCGAACCATCCATGCCAGAGAGGTTCTGCACAGAACCCGGATATCTTCTTCCAGGCAAGAGAAGCATGTAACCCGTATTACGATGCTCTTCCGGCAGTTGTACAGGAGTACATGGACAAAGTCAATGAGAAGATCGGAACAGACTACAAACTGTTCAACTACTATGGTGCTGAGGATGCAGAACATGTAGTTGTTGCTATGGGTTCTGTAAACGATACCATTGAAGAAACTATTGATTATCTTGCAGCAGCAGGCAAAAAAGTTGGTGTTGTTAAGGTTCGCCTTTACAGACCATTCAGCGCAGAAGCTCTGATCGCAGCATTCCCTGCATCTGTAAAACAGATTACTGTTCTTGACAGAACAAAAGAGCCTGGTGCTCTTGGCGAGCCGCTGTGGTTAGACGTTGTTGCAGCTCTGAAGAACAGCCAGTTCAAGGATGTTCCGGTATTCTCCGGACGTTATGGCCTTGGCTCTAAAGATACAACTCCGGCACAGATCGTAGCTGTATTTGAGAACACAACAAAAGAGAAATTTACTCTTGGTATCGTTGATGACGTTACAAATCTTTCTCTTGAGACAGGCGCAGCACTTGTTACTACTCCGGAAGGAACAACAAACTGTAAATTCTGGGGTCTTGGCGCTGACGGTACTGTAGGAGCAAACAAAAACTCCATCAAGATCATCGGTGACAACACAGACATGTATGCACAGGCTTACTTTGATTATGACTCCAAGAAGTCAGGCGGTGTTACCATGTCTCACCTGCGTTTCGGTAAGAAACCGATCAAATCCACATACCTGATCCATACAGCAGACTTTGTTGCATGTCACAATCCTTCTTATGTGAACAAATACAACATGGTTCAGGAACTGGTAGACGGCGGTACATTCCTTCTGAACTGCCCATGGGATATGGAAGGACTTGAGAAACACCTTCCAGGTCAGGTGAAAGCATTCATCGCAAACCATGATATTAAATTCTACACCATCGACGGTGTTAAGATCGGTATCGAGACAGGCATGGGACCGACACGTATCAATACAATTCTTCAGTCCGCATTCTTCAAGCTTACAGGAATCATTCCTGAGGAGCAGGCAATCGACCTTATGAAAGCAGCAGCAAAAGCTACTTACGGACGTAAGGGTGATGACGTTGTTCAGAAGAACTGGGCAGCTATCGATGCAGGTGCAAAACAGGTTGTTGAGATCCAGGTTCCGGAAAGCTGGAAAGATGCTGAGGATGAAGGTCTTCATATGACTCATGCAGAAGAAGGAAGAGCAGACGTTGTTGATTTCGTTAACAACATCCAGGCTAAGGTAAATGCTCAGGAAGGTAATTCCCTGCCTGTATCTGCATTCAAAGATTATGTAGATGGTACTACTCCGTCCGGTTCATCCGCATACGAGAAACGTGGTATCGCTGTAAATATTCCGGTATGGCAGCCAGAGAATTGTATCCAGTGTAACCGTTGTGCATATGTATGTCCGCATGCAGTTATCCGTCCGGTAGCTCTTACTGAGGAAGAAGCTGCAAATGCACCGGAAGGTATGGTTACTCTGCCGATGACCGGTATGAAAGATTACAAGTTCACAATGACTGTTTCCGCTTATGACTGTACAGGCTGCGGTTCCTGTGCAAATGTATGTCCTGGCAAGAAGGGCGCTAAGGCTCTCGTTATGGAAAACATGGAAGCAAACGCAGGCGCACAGAAATTCTTTGATTATGGCGTACAGCTTCCGGTTAAAGAAGATGTGATCGAGAAATTCAAAGAGACAACTGTTAAGGGAAGCCAGTTTAAACAGCCGCTGCTTGAGTTCTCCGGAGCTTGTGCAGGATGTGGTGAGACACCATATGCGAAGCTGATCACTCAGCTTTTCGGTGACAGAATGTACATTGCAAACGCAACAGGATGCTCATCTATCTGGGGTAACTCTTCACCGTCTACACCATATACTGTAAATGCTAAGGGACAGGGTCCGGCATGGTCCAACTCTCTGTTCGAGGATAACGCTGAGTTTGGTTATGGTATGCTTCTTGCACAGAAAGCAATCCGTGACGGTCTGAAAGATAAAGTTGAGGCTCTTGCTGCAGCTACAGATAAAGACGATGTGAAAGCAGCTGCTCAGGAATGGCTGGATACATTCTCTGTAGGCGCTACAAACGGAACAGCTACAGATAAACTGGTAGCAGCTCTGGAAGCATGCGGATGTGATGCAGCTCAGGAAATTCTTGCACAGAAAGATTATCTGTCCAAGAAATCCCAGTGGATCTTCGGTGGTGACGGATGGGCTTACGATATCGGATTCGGCGGTGTTGACCATGTTCTTGCAAGCGGACGTGACATCAACGTTATGGTATTCGATACAGAGGTTTATTCCAACACTGGCGGACAGTCCTCCAAGTCTACACCGACAGGTGCAATCGCTCAGTTTGCTGCAGGCGGTAAAGAAGTGAAGAAGAAAGATATGGCTTCTATCGCTATGAGCTATGGCTATGTATATGTAGCACAGATCTCTATGGGCGCTGACTTCAACCAGACTGTAAAAGCAATTGCTGAGGCTGAGGCATATCCGGGACCGTCTCTGATCATTGCATACGCTCCATGTATCAACCATGGTATCAAGAAGGGTATGTCCAAGGCTCAGACCGAGGAAGAACTGGCAGTTAAGTGCGGATACTGGCACAACTTCCGCTTCAACCCGGCAGCAGAGAACAAGTTCACACTTGATTCCAAAGCTCCGAATATGGAAGACTATCAGGCATTCCTTGACGGTGAGGTTCGTTACAACTCTCTGAAACGTCAGAATCCTGAAAAGGCTGAAAGACTGTTTGCTAAGAATGAGGCAGAGGCTAAAGCTAGATATGAATATCTGAACAAACTCATCACTCTTTATGGAGCAGATGCTGAATAATTTCAGATCAGGGGCCGCGGTACAATATTGTACCGCGGCTTTTTTAGAGGAAATATTATTATGAA
>NZ_CABVDF010000213.1:0-5138 GCF_902497045.1 uncultured Blautia sp.
ATTTATGATTATCTTTCGAAAACTTTTTTTTCTTTTCCCAGACTTTTTTTCTGCTCACTTGAACTCCTTTTTACTTTTTGTACTGCTTCTGTCTCCGTTCACAATAACTTTCTCTCACAGATTAGTCAAAAAAACACTCTTGTGCATTTACAAGAGTGTCTCCGTTTTCTTCAAAATCCTTAGAAATTCATATTTAAAACAATGGCCAGAACAAAAAACAAAACAGCCATAATGGTTGTTGCTTTTACCAGACCACCTTCCATAGAACGTCCCTTGTTTTTACCCCAGTATGTATCTGCAACACCTGCGATAGAACCAAGACCCTGCTGTTTGCCCTCCTGCAGAAGAACTACTATTGTAAGAGCAACGCAATCTATGGCAAAAATTACCGTAAGGATAATTCTTAATATCTCCATTTTGGGTTACACCTCCTAATCAACTATTGCTTATTGTATCACATGGATATCCGGATTTCAACAGTTTTTCTCTAAAATCCTTGACAACCTTCCTTCTTTCGTAGATGATATATTGAGAAAGACTTATGTCTTTTTCAAACATTGATTAAATTTTAAAAGGATGCGTGTAACCATGAAAACTTCAACAAACAAAATCTTGTCTTTTCTTCTGTCTCTCGCACTTTCCTTTGGGTTTGCCGTATGCTGTCTGCAAGTCCCGGCACTTTCCAATGCCATCAGTTCCAAAGGAAACATCAATCTTCTTACCTATGCAATAGCAGTAATACTATTCTGTCTTGCCTATCTTCTGTTTTCTCTGCTGTTGGCTCATTTAAAAAAGCCCTCTGTCCTGGATAAGCCTTACCCGGCCACCATTGCGGCCATGATCCTGTCAGCAGTGAACATCCTGTTCCTGATCCGCATGTTTCAGTTGGAAACAGAAGTGTATGGATCTGTATCTGTTCGTTATATCTGGCATATCATACCTTTATGGCTGGCTGCTGCAGCTTTACTCCTGGAAGCTGTCTTTTTTTTCTCCTTTATAAAAAAAAGTTCTGTTTCTGTAAAACCTTCTGCAATGATAGCTTTTTACGGAATGCTGACGCTTCTGATCGGCTACAATTTTTATACTCCTGAAGTTTTTCTCAGAAATGAGCCGGACCGGCTTCATATGAACGCCTATTTTAATTCCATATACAATGTCCTTCACGGAAGTCCTTATACCGAAAATACTACCAGCATTTACGGACATTATGGAATCCTGTATAAACTGCCCATGAAACTTCTCGGAGGAGATCTGATCGACTTTATTCTCCTGAATACCCTGGTAGGTGCTCTGAGTTTTCTGGCAGCGTTCCTCGCACTGCATTTCATCGTAAAAAATGACCTTTTACGCATCATTGGCGCGGTAGCATTAAGTTTTCCTGTGCTTGCCATGAGAAGCGGCATCTACTGGCAGCTTTGGCCTCACAGAGTGCTGTTTATGTGCCTCATGCTCTGCTATATGGCATTTTGTGTCCGCTATAAAAAGCTGAACCGATTAAGCTGTATACTGGGATACGGTATTGTTTTCCTTGGCATACTCTGGAACACTGAAAGCGGACTTTTCTGCGGAGCAGCCTGGGCCGGATTCTGGATCCTGAAAAGCCTTTGCCGCAAAGAGACTAAAATATTTTATGTTATCCGAACTGCCTTTCTCCATGTTTCAGGGATCGTCCTTAGTTTTCTTGGCGCCTGGGGTACCGTGGAAATCTACAACCTGGCAAACGGCGGGACAATTATGGGAATCCGTGAATTTTTATTCCCTCTACTTCAGTCCTCCTATATGGATGATCTTTTAAGAGTAGATCTTCCGGATTTTGCCAGTGCTTATATGAGTGTTATTGCTCTGCTTTTCCTTGCCTGTGCATGGGGAATTTCCCATATGTGGTTTCTGCGCAGAAGCGGAAGTGCCGATTCCAAAGAATACCTTCCCGCATGTTTTGCTTTTGCAGCTGCTGTACTTTCACTTGGTCAGATTACCTATTTTATAAACAGAGCCGCCTACCATAACCTGGAAATTGCCCACATCCCCTGTATTCTTCTTCTGTGTCTGCTTGCAGAAGGAGGCATGAAAGCATTTCGCAGTTTCCGTTTTAAAAACCTAAATCAATTCAAAGGTATGGATATTTTTCGATGTTTCTTCACCGGAACAGCTCTTTTGATACTTATGACTGTATGTACTGGAAATTTGATCCAGTATGGACAAAATACAGCTCTTCGTGAAGAACTTCACAACAAACAGGAAATCAACGACTTTGCAGCTCATATTGCAGCCAACATCCCGGAAAACACCTATGCATTTGGCATTGGTGTTCCCGAGATTTATTCCATCCTCCGCTGGGATACCAGCTGCTATACTCTGGATCTTCCTGATCTGTCTTTGAGGCCGGAAGCAGGAGATCATATCATGGATGATATCAGGGAAAAACAGATTCCTGCCTTCCTGGCCGGAGAAGGAACCATAAGCCGTATGGAAAAATACAGTTCAAAAGAAAAAAGCAAATGGCTTCTGGATACTTATCAGGTATCTCAGACCTTTGAATTTAAAGGTGCGGTTCTGCAGTATTACACCCTGAAATAAACGGATCTTCATATACAGCCAGCTCTCCCAGATTCTCTGCGATCCGGAGGAGCTGGTTATATTTTGCATTTCTGTCCGAACGACAGGGAGCTCCTGTTTTGATCTGCCCTGCTCCTGACGCCACTGCCAGATCTGCAATAAATGTATCCTCCGTCTCTCCAGAACGATGAGAGATCACTGTACGATACCCGTTTTTCTGTGCCAGTTTTACAGCATCCAGTGCTTCTGTAACTGTACCAATCTGGTTGACCTTTATAAGAACAGCATTTGCCGCCCCCAGTTTGATTCCACAGGCAAGACGCTTCTGGTTAGTAACAAAAAGATCATCTCCTACCAGCTGGATCCTGTCTCCCAGACACTCTGTCATTTTTTTCCACCCTTCCCAATCATCTTCTTCCAGTCCATCTTCAATAGAGATAACCGGAAATTCATCCAGGAGACTTTCATAATATTGTATCATTTCTCCAGAGTCTCTGAGTATTTCCCTGCCCTTCATCTGACTTTCTCCCGGAAAATAATACACACCTTTTTCTTTATCATAAAGTTCGCTGGCCGCTGCATCTATGGCGATCATTACATCTTTTCCCGGATGATATCCCGCACATTCTGAAGCATGGACCAGCAAGGCTAATACATCTCTGGAATCCGCAAGATCCGGTGCAAATCCGCCCTCATCGCCCACCGCGGTAGATAAATTTTTCTCTTTCAGAATGATTTTCAGGTGCTGATAAATTTCCACACACATCTGCAATCCCCGGGAAAAGTCTTCTGCTCCGCAGGGCATGATCATAAATTCCTGAAGATCCACGGTATTATCCGCATGCTTCCCCCCTTGTGTCAAGCTAATGACACAAAATTTTTGTAATTTGTCCAACATCATTTTAACTGCAGATTTTCTGTGCCTGCTCTACATACTTTACCAGTTCATCAGCAAAATTCCATTCAATTTCTATTCGCTTATCATTATATACCTTGATACCACGAATAAAAGTTGCTGCTATCTCTCTGGTTAATTGCTCATTTCCTTCAATTAAATCTGTCAGACACTGCCTGCCATCTGATGGAATTTCAAATAAACGTTCAGCCGCTTCACTCTGTTCTGTCTCCATTTGCGCTATCGCTAAGGTTTCTTTCTCAATTTGTTTATCCAGCTTGTCATTTTTTCTGGTGAACTCTTCTTCTGAGATTTCTTCCATTGCATATCGCATATATAGTTCAGTCTTCTGGTGCTTGTATCTGCTAATACTGTCTTTGGCATCCCGAATCTTTTTTGCAGCTCCATTCACTTTTGATTTTAATTCTGCTTTCTGTAATTCGAGTACCGGTTCAGCATCATCACTGATCTTTGCAAACAGCTTTATTGCCCTGAAAATCATCTCATTGAACTCGTCATCATATAAATTGTCTGTTACACAATCTTGATTTGCCGCATTAAATTTCCTTGCGCACTTAAAGTGCGGATTGCATCTGGTTACATGCTGTAGATTCTGACCGCATCCCCCACATTTTACCAATCCTTTCAGCGGATAATTATTATTGTGGGTTTTGCTCCTCTTTCTGGAATTTAATTCCAACTTTTCCTGTACAGCATCAAACACCTCTTTAGAAACAATCGCTTCATGCGTACCCTCAACCACAATCCAGTCTTCTTCTTTTGTTTTCAAATGCTTATTACTTCCTACTGTAGCAACTTTCCATTTACCGCCAATCGTAGTTCCCGTGTACGTTTCTGTCATCAGTATCAATCTTACAGTTACCGGATACCAGATATATTTTTCTGTTGTTTTCTTTACACCAGTTTTCAGAACTTCTCTTTTATATTGACCCGGACTCATAATTTTCTGCTCATTCAGATAACGTGCCAGCTGAGTGATATTCATTCCCTCAAGATATTTCTGAAATATCATCCTCACAACAGGTGCCGTTTCCGGATTAATCACGAGACTCGTCACATCTTCATCAGGCTTCAAGTATCCATATGGTGCTCTGGCACCCATATACTTTCCTGCTTTCTGACGCTGTAACAAAGTCTTTTTTACTTTAACGGAAGTATCAATGCTATGATGTTCGTTAATAATATTTCTGAAACCAACATCTATTCCCGGCATACCAAATTCATATTTCATACTATCAACATTATCATTGATTGCTATAAATCTCACATTCAGAAATGGAAAAATCTGCTCCAGATATGTGTCAACCTCTATATGATTCCTGCCGAATCGTGAGAGATCTTTCACTATAATTGTGCTGACTCGTCCGTCCCTTACTAATTCCATCATACTTTTGAATCCTGGGCGTTCGAAATTTGTTCCACTATAGCCATCATCTTTGAATTCTAACACTTCCGCATTTTTGAACTCATTTTTACTGGCTATGTATTGCCCTATTACAATTCTTTGATTTGTAATACTGTTAGATTCATCCAGTATATCATCATCTTCCAGAGATAATCTCAAGTATTTTACTACGCACTTATCATTTGACATCTAACCACCCCCTCTTCCAATTTTTTTGCTAATTCCAGCAATTCATCCTGAAGTTTGAATTCAATTTCAATT
>NZ_CABVDF010000214.1:0-5137 GCF_902497045.1 uncultured Blautia sp.
AATGTTTTATTACTTTGTAATATTTTATCCGTTCAGTTCTGCGATCCGGCTTACTCCCACATAAATCTCCTGGATTTTATACCAGGTAGGATAATCCGTTATCCCCGTCTGAGGAAGTCCAAATATATTTTGAATCTTTCTCACTGCCTCAGATGTTTTCTGTCCGTAGATTCCATCTGCCGTAATCCTGGGCACTGCCGGATAGGCTTCTGCAATCCCGTTGATCTGTTCCTGAAGCTGTCTTACCTTAATTCCTGTAGAACCGATATTCAGATCATAACCCGGCCAGGAAGACGGAACTCCGGATACTTCTTCTGCCACATTAATATACATATCATTGCCATAAAAATACCGCAGGATCTCAATTGGCGAATATCCCTGATCAGCCAGGGTTTTGCTTCCCCACTGAGTCATCCATCCTCTGTCCCGGCACTGAACCTGACGTCCGTCACAATACTGAGTAAGGATAGGCTGCCGCACATCCGGTCTGGACAGATAATTTTCAAAAAGCTCATCCACAATATTCGAAATGCTGTCAAATACATTTCTTCCATAAATCCATTTATGATCATAGGCTGTGGATGAAGTAATCGTAAAACCATACCCTTTATTCCGATACCACTCTGTATATACACGATTCAAAGTAAAGGACATGATGGCAAGGACATTTGCCCGGATAGAATCTGCCGGCCAGGTCGCATAAATTTCACTGCTGGCTACGTTTTTGATGTAATCCTTGTACCTCACATAATAATTTTGAGCCGAATTTTCTCCCACCGGCCCATCATGAACTACAACATATTCCGGGATCACCACTTTGCTTAAAACAATCTCTCCCGTTTCTCTTATTGGCTTGATTTCCGATTCCGTATTTTTAGGCGGATATTCTCCAAAAAGTGTATGAGGCCCGATCACAATACGGTCAAACTCCTGTCGGGTCTGAAATTTCAAACGAACCGGCTGCTGTGCCAGTACATCAGGCAGAACTTCAGTACCTGCAATTTCCTCCTGTTCAAAGCCTTCTGCCTGGATCTGAACCGTATATTCTGCATAAGGCTGCTGTTCTGATGGCTCCATACTATATTCCAGAGGAGGAGTCTTCAGATCCAGAACCGGAGTCTGACCGGAAGAATCTGTTCTTACCTCCTCCAGAACACTGTCCGGTACTCCTGTGTAGGAAATTCTCACCATTGCGTTTTCTACCGGACGGGTTCCGTCTTCTGTAAGAACTGTGACCTGAAGCTTTCCCTGATCTGTCTGTTCCTGCTGCATCCTGACTTTACGGTCATTCCTGTATGGATATATCTGATCCATTTCATTTTACTCCAAAACATTTTTACAGAATTGTATGCCAAAAATCCTTTTATTATACAAATCTCCGGCAGAAAGCCCTGCTCAAAATTTTCTTCGGATTTTATGGGAAACTGGAATCAGAATCTTTGCCTGACGGGCGGATCATGGCCTCATTTTCATGAATTATAATGCCGTCTCCTTCTCCTCCGTCTCCTACATCAATAAAATATAGTATGTCTCCGCAGGGACGCTCCTTCCCTCCATCTGTAAGCATATTCAGGACGCGGCCTTTAAACACAAGCGTTGTAGAGCCTCCTCCATCCAGATGATAAGCATACTCGCATCCAAGGTCTGTAAATACTTTCTGAAGCTCCTGATATGTCATTCCCCGGGATCCTCCTGCACCTTTTCCATCAACCGCTACCAGATAATAATCTCCCGGGCTGACCATTCCTACTGCTGTCCGCTGATACCGTGCAGTCTGGCGGAATTCACCGGAAATTTCCGCCGCCTTTCCATCTTCCACTAATGTAGGCCCAAAACAATATGTATCCTTAACGCCGCGATTCAGCATATCTTCGGTGGTCATGCCTGCCGCAGCGGTAAACATCCCTCCGTCCTGGGTTACGCAAAGAATATTCCCATTGGAATAAACATCATTGTAAACTTTTCCATTTTTGATCATGGTCTTTCCCGGCGCAGGGATTCCGCTCCCATAAGAAAAAGCACTTCCATTAACGCCTATCACACCGTTATGATCAGCCAGCTCTTCAGAAACAGTACGTCTCGGATTCCCATAGGTTCCTCCGCAAAGAGCCGAGCATAACTGCTGCGTACTGAAGGTCTCCACATGGCAGATCCAGTACCTGGTATATCCGGTATCCTTCTGTTCTACAGAAACCTTTAAAGTACTGGTTTCATAATGATACTCATCGTTTCTGTAATCCCATTCCTCCGAAATCCTGCTGACAATCCTCTGATATTCCGAAAGCTTATCTGAATACTTCTCTGGAAGCTTCCACATTTCATTCTGGGCATCCTGGAATATTTTTGCATTTTTAGCAGTGTTCATGGCAACTGAATCCGCTGAAGGATCATAAAGCTTTCCCAGAAGAGACTCTATCGTTTTCATACGCGCATCTGCCTGAGCCTTTTCTTCTGCCTCCTTCTGCGCCTGCAGTCTTTTCTCATATTCCTGCCTCAGGCGTTCCTTTTCGGCTTTTTCCTGCCGCTGCTTCTGCTCTTCTTCCTTTTTCTGTGCTTCCTGTTTTTCTCTTTCAATCTGCTGTTCTTCTTTTATGCGCTGCTGTGTTTTTTCCTTTTTATAAAAGTATAAAGCTCCGGTACTGCATAAAAGTACCAGAGCTGTCAGAAATACAGCAGCCACACGGATACGGTATGACTTTTTCACATTTCTCCCTCAGAATATTTTCAAGAAATCATTATACATTACAAACACCATCAATGCCATCAGGAGCATCAGTCCGGCAAAATGGACCATACCCTCTACTTCACGGTTCACTGGTTTTTTACGGACAGCTTCGATCAGCAAAAATACCAGACGGCCTCCGTCAAGAGCCGGAAGAGGAAGAAGGTTCATTACACCCAGATTGGCAGATAGAAGAACCGCCATGTTCAGCATGTTCATCCACAGCATCAAAGCGCCTTCCTCTTTACTCTGCTCATAAGTAGTTCCAATAGCATCTACCACACCTACCGGGCCACTCAGATCCTGAACCCCGAGTCCGCCTGTAACAAGCTCCTTAAGACTCAAAAGAGTAGTGCGGATCATATACTTCACATCCAGAGCCGCATATTTCAGAACCTGAAAACCATTTGTCTTTATATATCCCATATTATAAGAAAATCCTGGCTTTGGAGTCCGGTATTCTTTCGGAACCACTGTTGCATCGTATTCCAGACCATCCCGGTCATAAGTGATGTCCACCGGTTCGTTCCCCAGAGGATTCTCTGCAATATAAGCCTCGTATGCTGTTCCGTCCGGAATCGGAGTTCCATTGATGGAAGTGATCACATCTCCCGCCTGTACTCCTGCCGCTTCTAATGGCATGCCCTCGATCAGGGAATCTACCTCCATAGAGTCTGTCCCTACACGATTAAATCCCAAAAGATATCTGACGGAAGCATCCGGAGTAAAAGTTACTGTTTTTTCTTCGCCGTTTCGCTTTACCTTCAGGGTCACCGGTTTTTCCTGCAGTTCATTCAAAAAAGAATATACATACAGATCACGGGCAACATCAATATGATATCCGTCATATTCTGTGATGATATCTCCTTTCCGGAGACCAGCCTCTGCTGCCGGGGATCCTCCTTCTACTTCCATGATCTCTGCCGGGTCATATCCTACAAACGCAGTAATTACCACGGAAAGAATAAACGCCAGAATAAAATTAAACACCGGACCTGCTGCTACCACAGAAATCCGTCCCCATACAGGAGCTGAATTAAAGGTTCCGGGAATCTCCTCCCCGGTATCCTCCCCAAGCATAGCGCAGGATCCTCCAATCGGAAACAGTTTCACCGAATATCTTGTTTCCCCTTTTTGGGTACTGAACAATCTTGGCCCCATGCCCAGGGAAAACTCAGTTACTACAATCCCGTTTTTCTTTGCAAGGAGAAAATGTCCCAGCTCATGTATAATGATGATCGCACTGAATATAATTACGGCAATCAGAATCTTCAATTTACCACCTGCTTTCAATCCACTGATATGTCTCGTTTTCTACCGCAAGAATTTCATCCAGATCAGGGGACTCCTGCTTTTTATGTCTTTCCATAGACTGCCCGATAATATCATAAATATCCAGAAAACCAATCTCCTCATGAAGGAATTTCCGAACTGCAAGTTCATTTGCCGCATTGAACACAGTCGGCATGCTTCCTCCCTCTCTGGCTGCCTGAATTGCCATTGGAAGACCCAGAAAAGTTTCCATATCCGGTTCTTCAAATGTAATCTGTCCAAGCTTCGCAAAGTCAAGACGATCCCCATCTAGGTATCTTCTGTGAGGATAGTAAAGGGCATACTGGATAGGAAGACGCATATCCGGTGTGCCAAGCTGGGCCATGATCCCTCCATCCTCAAACTCTACCATGGAATGTATCACGCTTTGAGGCTGGACCACCACCTGGATCTGATCCAGTTCTACATCAAAAAGCCATTTTGCTTCCATTACTTCCAGCCCTTTATTGACCAGAGTAGCCGAATCCACTGTGATCTTCTGTCCCATCACCCAGTTTGGATGCTTCAGCGTATCCGCGAGAGTTACTTTTTCCAGGTCTGCGCGCTTTCTTCCTCTAAACGGCCCTCCCGATGCAGTGATCAGAAGCTTATGGATCTCTTTTCCTGATTCTCCATTTAAAGCCTGAAAAACAGCACTGTGTTCGCTGTCAACCGGCAGTATCTTTACCCCGTATTTTTCTGCCATAGGCATGATCAGATGACCTGCTGTTACAAGTGTTTCTTTATTTGCAAGTGCAATATCTTTCCCTGAACGGATCGCCTGGATCGTAGGCCTTATTCCCAGCATACCGACAATAGCAGTAACCAGGATTTCCACTTCCTCCATAGAAGCCAGTTCCAGAAGCCCTTCCATCCCTGACACAATTTTGATATCCGTATCATGAAGTCTTACTTTCAGATCCTCTGCTGCTTTTTCATCCCACACAGCAACAAGCTTAGGAGAAAATTCTCTTGCCTGTTCCTCCAGCTTTGTTATATTGCGTCCGGCGCTGATTCCCATTACCTGAATATCGCCATTCGCACGAACAACATCCAGTGTCTGGGTTCCGATAGACCCTGTAGAACCTAAAATCGCAATTTTTT
>NZ_CABVDF010000215.1:0-5075 GCF_902497045.1 uncultured Blautia sp.
TTCTAGTGTATTATTTATCAAAATTCACATACTACCATTGTAACATCCAAATAACAAAAAACAACCAAGGAGGACACAAATAATGTCAAACACAAATTCTTCTAACAAAGCAGTTGTACCGGAAGCGAAGGGCGCTCTTGACCGTTTTAAATTTGAAGTGGCAAATGAGCTGGGTGTACCTCTCAGCGACGGATATAACGGAAACCTCACATCCAAACAGAATGGTTCTGTAGGCGGATATATGGTCAAAAAAATGATCGAAGCTCAGGAAAGACAGATGTCCAGCGGTTCTCAGAACAGTCAGTTCTAAGCACAGCAGAAGAAGAAAAAGCTCAGGCGACCTTATGTCTCCTGAGCTTTTTTCTTTCTCCTATAAACCAAGGAAGCCTGTAATGTCTCCATTGATAACATAATGTGCTCCATTATCCTCTGGCTTGATATATACCTTTAAGTCTTTAAGCTCTGATTCCTTTTTGCCCATCTCTTCTGTCCATATCTTTTTAATGCTCTCAACTACGTCCTTGGCATACACCTCTTTGCCCCAGAACTGTACATACACCTCTGTATTTACCGGAGCAGCTTTTTTGGCAGCAGTTTTTCTAACTGTCTGTTTTTTCTCCGCTGTCTTTTTGGCAGTTGTCTTCACAGCAGTTTTCTTTGCAGCTGCAGCCTTTTTCACAGGTGTTGTTTCCATGGTTTCTTTCACTGCAGATACTGTTGCTGTTTCTACAGGAATCTTTGCAGGAGCCTCTTTTTCGATAGCCGTTTTTGCAGTTGTTGTCTTAGGTTCTGCTTTTTTTGTTGTTGTTCTTGTAGCCATAATAGCCTCCTTACAAGGTGAAATAAAAAGTAATTACGCTATTAGGATACTACGTTTTCTTTTTTTTTGCAACAATTTATTTAAATCAGGCTTTTTGTTTCCCTTAAAGTCCAAAATTTTCAAGTCCTTCTTTCATACAGGAATACAGTTGTTTTTTTAAAGCCTCATCCTGCGGCAGTGACAGATCCGGATCCAGTGCAAGAATCCCGGCAGCAGCTTCACTGGCACTTTTCAGTATTCCCGCATCATTGTAGATATCTCCGATACGAAATTCCAGAAGTCCGCTTTGACGAATTCCAAAAAGATCTCCCGGTCCTCTCAGTTTCAGATCCTCCTCTGCAATATAAAACCCGTCATTTGACTGATTCAATATTTCCAGTCTTTTCGAAATAGTTTTTTCTCCATTTCCCTGAATAAAAATACAGTAAGACTGGTACTCTCCCCGTCCTACTCTGCCTCGGAGCTGATGGAGCTGTGCAAGGCCAAAACGTTCTGCATTTTCCACCATCATTACAGTTGCATTTGGAACATTGACGCCAACCTCTACAACCGTTGTAGAAACAAGTACCTGGATCCTGCCCTCAGAAAAATCTTCCATGATCTGATTTTTCTCTTTTGGTTTCATTTTTCCATGAAGATATTCCACGCAAATGTCTTCTGAAAGTGCCTGCTTCAGCTTTTTTGTATAATCTATAACATTTTCCGCATCCAATCCTTCACTTTCCTCTACCATGGGACAGATCACATATACCTGTCTTCCTTCACGGACCTGACGCTCTATAAAGGAATATGCCTTTGGGCGGTAGGAGATATCTACCACACAATTTTTAATGGGAAGCCTTTTGGCCGGCAGCTGATCTATTACCGATATATCTAAATCCCCATATAAAATAATCGCCAGCGTTCTTGGAATTGGAGTGGCACTCATAACCAGCACATTAGGAGGATTTCCTCTGGTGGTAAGGGCCTCTCTCTGTTTCACACCAAAACGGTGCTGTTCATCCGTGATCACCAATGCAAGGTTCTGATATTCCACTGCCTCCTGTATCAAAGCATGCGTTCCAATTATCACAGAAGCTTTTCCTTCTCTGATTTTTTCGTAGATCAGGCGCTTTTCTTTTGCGGTATTGGATCCTGTAAGCAATACCGCATCGATATCCAGTCCCTGCTCCTGCAATAATTTTTGGAAGGCTTCAAAATGCTGTCTGGCAAGAACTTCTGTAGGAACCATCAGGGCTGCCTGATATCCGTTTTCGCATGTCAGGATCATAGCCAGAAATGCCAGGATTGTTTTCCCACTTCCCACATCTCCCTGGACCAGCCTTGACATCAGCGCCTGTCCGGAGAGATCTCTTTCTATTTCATGCCATGTATTTAGCTGCGCATCGGTAAGACGATATGGGAGATTTTCTATTACCTGCTCTGTGGTCCACGTTTTTTTCATGGGAAAAAGATTTTCTGCCACTTCTGTTTTTTCTTTCAGAAGCTGTACTGCAAGGATAAAAAACAGAAACTCATCAAATACAAGGCGCTTTCTGGATTCCATCAGTTCTTCTCGATCCTCTGGAAAATGTATTGTCCGCAATGCATAATTGATATCTGATAAGTGATATTTTTCCCTTATTTCGTGAGAAAGATATTCACTTCTCATTTCCTGATCTTTCAAAAGCTGCTGTACCATTTTTACAATGGTTTTATTAGACAGACCTGCAGTCAAAGCATAAACCGGCTGAAGGCTGTGAAGGATCTCTTTATAGGCTGCCGGGGTATAAATTTCCGGATGTTCCATCTGCAGTTTTCCCTGACGGCGTATTACTCTTCCCCGGAATACAAAACAAGCCCCTTTTTTCAAAGTGTTTTTTAAGTATGGAGTGTTAAACCATACGATTCCCACCCTGCCTGTCTCGTCTCCTGCTGTTATGGAAATCACCTGTTTTCCCCTGACAGAGTTTACATAAACACCGGAGCATACGAAAGCGGAGACGGCTTTCACCGTCCCCTCCTTAAGATCTGCAACCGTGGCAGTATCTTCGTATTCATCATAATTTCTTGGATAATATCGAATCAAATCCTCAGTGTTGAAAATTCCTACCTTCTGAAACAGCTTCTCTGTTTTTTCTCCAACACCTTTTAGAGTTCTTAAGCTTTTACTCATAGTTATTCCACAGAAATAATATAATAGTAGATTGGCTGTCCGCCTCGGTTTACCTCTACCTCACAATCAGGATAAAGTTCTTCTACAGAAGCAGCAAGTGCTTCAGCACTTTCTTCTGAAGTATCTGCGCCATAATAAATACTGATAACCTCTGCCTCATCAGACATCATTTCAGCAATAGTTGCTTCTGCAACCTTCTCCTTGTTGCCTCCAACAGCAAGGATCCCTTTGTCACCAATACCCATGATATCACCTTCATGGATTTCTTTGTCGTCCAGGCGTGTATCACGGACAGCATAAGTAATCTGTCCTGTATGGACCTTGGAAATTGCCTCTTCCATTACTTCTGCATTTTCCTCAGCAGATTTTTCCGGTACAAAGCTGATCATAGCTGTAATTCCCTGAGGAACTGTCTTGGTTGGAACAACCACGATCTTTTTGTCCTCAGTAAGATCACGTGCCTGATTTGCAGCAAGAATGATATTTTTGTTATTAGGGAAGATATAGACTGTCTCTGCATTCACTTTTGAAATAGCATTGAGCATATCTTCTGTACTTGGGTTCATCGTCTGACCGCCTTCAATAAGGTAATCTACTCCAAGCTCACGGAAGATCTCTGTAAGACCTTCTCCGGCAGAAACAGCGATAAAGCCGGCTTCTTTAGGCGGAAGCTTTTCTGCTTCTTCCTGTTCTTTTGCAAGTTTTTCAGCATCTTTGATCAGTTTTTCCTGATGTTCTTCCCTCATATTGTCAATCTTCATACGTGAAAGAGCACCATAGGTTAAAGCACGTTCGATTGCCTGTCCCGGATGATTCGTATGAACATGTACCTTAATGATCTCCTCATCAGCTACCACAACAATAGAATCACCAATAGAAGTCAGAAATTCTTTAAATTTATGCTCTTCCTCTTCGGAAACCGGGGCTTCAAGAAGAATGATAAACTCTGTACAATATCCGAATTTAATGTCTGCCTCTGCCTGAGGGGAGATCTTAGTTACAGACGGACTGCTGCTTTTCTCAAAAACAGAATAATCAATTTCTTTTCCCATAAAGCCGTCAATGGCTCCTCTCATCACTTCCAGGAGTCCCTGACCGCCTGAATCCACTACACCAGCTTCTTTCAGCACTGGAAGCATTTCCGGCGTTCTGGCAAGAGTCTCTTCTGCATGAGCAAACACTTCATCAAAAAACGGCTGAAGCTCTTCTGCTTCCGGGGCAATCTCCACTGCCTTTAAAGCCGCTTCTTTTGCAACAGTGAGAATTGTTCCTTCCTTTGGCTTCATAACTGCCTTATAAGCGGTTTCTACAGCCCGTTCCATGGCAGCGGCAATCGCAGACGCATCCAGCACCTCTGATTTCCTTACACTTCTGGTAAAACCACGTAAAAGCTGGGAAAGGATAACACCTGAATTTCCTCTGGCTCCACGCAGAGAACCTGATGAGATCGCTTTCGCCAGTGTCTCCATGTCGGGATTTTCCAGGGCACTTACTTCTGAAGCTGCCGACATGATTGTCATTGTCATATTGGTTCCTGTATCTCCGTCCGGAACAGGAAATACATTTAATTCGTTGATCCATTCTTTTTTTGCTTCCAGATTTCTGGCTCCTGCCAGAAACATTCTGGACAGTATTTTCGCATCTATGGTTTTTATACTCACCACAAGTTCCTCCTCTGACTTAGTCTATTGCACGTACACCTTCCACATAGATGTTGATCTTTTCAATTTCCATACCGGTAAATTCTTCTACCTTGTATTTCACATTGCTGACAAGGTTGTCTGCGATCGTGCTGATATTGATACCGTATGCCACAATAACGTGGAAATTCAGACGGATTTTATTTTCTTCTGTGACCACTACACTGATGCCATGCTTCAGGCTGTCTCTGTGAAGCAGTTTCACAAGACCATCTTTCATGCTGACTGCAGCCATACCAATAATACCAAAGCATTCCACTGCCACACTTCCGGCATAGGTTGCAATTACATCGGTATCAATGACTATCTGTCCAAGTCCGGAATCTATACGTCCATTCATATAGGTACCTCCAATTTTTTAGTATGCATGTATTATAACCTTTTTTTTACGAAAAAGGAA
>NZ_CABVDF010000216.1:0-5067 GCF_902497045.1 uncultured Blautia sp.
AGAAAATTCTGTATTAAACGTGAAAAGATTTGATGCTTTAAGCGAGGAGTGGCTGGAATTTATTAAAAAAAACAGGAGCAGAGGTGGATTACAGCATGATTATGATGTAGTAATTGGACCAGTTGCGGATGATAACACAATGGAGACTGTTCAGTTATATATAGCTAATATTTTAACAGTATCAGAAGCTGTAGAAAGATTACGATACAGCAAGGTAAATAATCAGGTATCATTTCACACAGAAAAAGCATTGCAATATTTACAGTTAGTAAGGAGGGATTCTTATGCCAGAAATGATATATAGTTTTAATGGAAAAGACATTACTATGAATGTTTGTATACAAATCAGAGATGTATTAAAGTTACTGCAGCAATATTTCCACATCAGTTTTGAGGAAGCTGCACTGAAATTTTACAAGTCTGAAACATATAAGACACTACAGGAAACAGAAAATGGATTGTGGGCAGAATCAGCAGAATATATAGCTGATAGATACTATGAAGAGGTTACATCTATTGTATAAGCATAGATCTGCAAGAAGCACTCCAATTCCTTGTACCCCAACGCTAATTTCCAGAACAACGCGGAGCAAGTCCGTCAATCTTTTAGAAACTTACTCCGCTTCACTCGCCAGATACAGCCTGACACAGAGTATGCATCTGGTCGCATCCTTGCGAAACATTTTTTATAATATTTTTACATTCTCAGTTTCTTATGAAATTCCCTGACCGTACTTTTTTTCTGAAAGATAAACAGTCCCGCCAGAACCAGAAAGCTGATACCGGCACAAATTATCGAAGGATACGAAAAACGAACCAGTCCGATCCACACCAGGATTATGGGAATACATCCGGCAATGCCTGCCTGGATCAGATAAAACAGATACTCCTCTTTTTCCAGATGATTCACCTTAACGATCACCGGCATGGAGCCCATAACAGCCATAGCCCCGAAAGGAAGCACAAAATCAATCGACCAGCCTCTCCAGCCGGTAAAATTATCCCACAAAACAGCAATCGTCGTGATCAATATCAGCTGCCACATTTCATTCTTCAAAATGTTTCTCCGTTTGGTATATCCCACAGAAACAACCAGCCATGCACATAAGCTTCCCGCTGCAGCAAACCAGAACCAGTTCAGCGTATCCCAGATCATATAATTGACCATTCCGCAGATTACCGCCACTGCAAGACAAAGGAAAGAAAAGATCTGATAGGCTTTTTTCCCTTCCTGCTTTTGTTCCTCCTGACACCCTGGAAAATCATTTCTTTCTTCTGTGAACGGTATCTCATCTTCCCTCAAATATCTGAGGAAATTTCTCTGGATACTCTCTCCCGGAATCTTTGAAGTAAAGCCCAGAAGAAGCTCATCCCCATAGGAACAGGAACAGAGCTGCAAAGCCTCTGTACAGGTAAAAAATCCAAATCTTTGGATATAGGGTTCGTATTCTTTTGGAAAGCGAACCACTCCAATATTGGAGTATACTGTTGTGATCCTGCGGCTTCCCCAGGCAGCGCCTACCATCAGAAAATACTTTTTCACTTCAAGAGGAACCGCACGGATCAGAGGATTTTTTTCCAGACGCACATAGCCGTTCATGTGCATGGCAATCTTTTCTTTTACCAGCTCTTCCTCAAACTGTTTTTTCACACCCTCAAGCACATCCTGAAAGGTTGTAGTTTCTGTAAACGTATATCCTACTTCGATCCAGCCAAAAAAGTTTGCCATGGACTCTGACGGAAAAAAATTCCTCAGATTTACAGGAACCATCAAAGTCACAGGACGCTTCTGTCTGTTTTTGGGAATCTCTTCATGGATAGAACATATAAATACCGCCGACAGGTACGCAGTGATCGACGCTCCATATTCCCGGGCTTTTGCCAGAATCTCCTTTACCGGTATGGATATCTCCAGGACTTCCATTTCCTCATGACTGAGCATAGCGCCTTTCAGCGGCACTGCCCGGGGATTTTTCTCTTTATTTTTAGGAGTTTCCGAGGAATAATACTGAGAAAAACTGTCCTCCTCGTGATCCCGGAACGTAGATTTTTCTTCTGTTTTTATATGAGGAAGTCCTGCCTCCGGATGCCGGAGAAGCAGATAATTCTGTACCAGCTCCTGAAGGAAATTCCTTGCCCCTGTTCCATCTGTAAGTGCATGATAAACTTCAAAATTAATGCGGTTTTCATAATAGGAAACCTCAAAGAGAAGTGACTTTTTATCCGGGATATACAGTCTGCTGCAGGGAGGTTTTTTCTCCTCTTTTGCCACAGCCCGGATGTCTCTTCTCTCCAGATAAAACCAAAAAAGCCCCTTCCTCAGAACCACCTGGAACAATGGATATTTTTCCATTGTCCTGTCAAGTGCGTCCTGGAGGATCTGGGGGCTTATTTCTTCCGTCAGCTCACAGTACATCCGGAAGACTCTGGTATCATTTTTGTCTGTTGCCGGCGGAAATGCCAGCGCTGCATTATCCAGCTTTCTCCATTTTGAATATCCTGATTTCACGATCTGCCCGCCTTATATACATTTGATGATTCAAATATATCACAGACACAGAGATCAGGCAAGGAAGGATTTGGGAGATGTTTTTGTTCAGGCTTTTTTTCTGTCCTGAATTTCCTTTACGATCTGATTGTAATATCGTTTGTTCAGTCTGTAGAAAAACAGAACCGCCGCAGTAATGATCCATAAAACTCCCGGGATCGTCGTAAAGGAATGTTTCATAACAGCAGTAACCACTGCATTCTGCGGCTGGTTTGCCACATATCCGAAATGACCCAGAACAGCTGCCAGAAGCGCAGTCCCAAGTGCCATACCCACTTTATTCCCAAGAGAGATAAACGCATACTGGAACCCGTCATTTCTCAGTCCGGTCTTCCATTCTCCATACTCCACACAATCCGGAATAATCGCATAAATAGCTGTATTGAATCCGGAGAAAAAGAACTGTGCTAGACAGGAAAGAATATAAAAGGGAACCGGTGAAGTCCTTACCGTAAAGAAATACATGCCAAACATGCTCAATCCTGTAAATAATGCAAAAATAGACGCCGCTCTTCCCTTATTATTAGTAATACGAAACAGAACAGGAAAACAGGCTGCACCAATTATGGACGGAATAATAATGCACAGAGAATAAACACTGAACAGAGCCTTGTCTCCTTCCACATAAGTAAAATAATAAAGAGCATCTGCATTTCTTCCATATAAAGTAAGACCAAACAAAAGCTGTCCCGCCGCTGCAATCAGGTAGGGCTTGTTCTTCATAACTGCAGACAGCTGTCTCCTGAGAGAGATCTTTTCCTTTTCCGGAATCGTCACCACTTCTTTTGTTTTGGAAAAGCAGAATATATGACAGACTGCAAAAATACAGCCATAAAGAACGGCAATCAGCAGATATCCCTGTTTATCGTTTCCATTTCCCAGTGCAGTGATCAGCGGAACCGTTACAATATTGATCACACCGATGGCGATCATGGCGCTGACGGAACGGAAGGTATTGATCTTTGCACGCTCTTCTATATTCTGAGTCATTGCTCCGCACAGGGTTCCGTAAGGAATATTGACGCAGGTATAACCAAGAACCAGGATACAGTAGGTGACTGCCATATATACAATCTTCGCCGTACTGCTCCAGTGCGGATGTGCCCAGAATGTCAGGATCAGTACGATTGCGGTCAGAGGCGCCGCGATCAGCAGCCACGGGCGATATCTTCCCCATCGTGAATGTGTTTTATCGCTTAAGGCACCGATGACCGGATCATTGACCGCATCCCAGAACCGTGAAAATAACATCAGTGCAGCAACTGCTCCCATACTGATCCCAAATACATCTGTATAAAAGATCATAAGAAAATTGCTTACAAACATCCAGCTGAAATTACAGCCTACGTCACCCATACCATAGGCGATTTTGCTTATCAATGGCACTTTAACGTTTGTATTTTCTCCCATAATCATAACTCCTGTTCTTTTCTTTTTTTATGGAAATTACTTAATTTTTATCACAGCCTTCACGATATCCGCCTTATTATTCACACTGTAATCCATTGCTTTCTGAGCCTCATCCAATGTAAAAATATCTGTAACGATTCCCTTCAGGTCAACCTTGCCCGCAGCTACCGCTTCAATAGCCATTGGATAAATATGACGATAGCGGAATACTGTTTTAAAGGTAAGTTCTTTATCCAGAACAAGGCTCATTGGAAGAGTCATTTCTCCTGTTTTGCTGTATCCTACAAGAACGATATTGGAGCCCTTTCTGGCGATCTGAATGGCCTGTCTTGTAGTGATTTCTGTACCTGCCGTCTCAATGACCAGATCCATTCCTCTGCCATTTGTGATTTCATTTACTTTCTGTACCACATCTTCCTTTGCCCCGTTGATCACACCTGCTGCTCCCAGCTCAAGCGCTTTCTCCAGACGTTTTTCCATAATATCCACCACATATACCTCAGACACTCCTCTTGCCTTTAATGCCATCATAGAAACCAGCCCGATGCATCCTGCTCCCATGACTACCGCCTTCTGTCCCAGATGTGCATCTCCCTGAATCGCTGCATGGAATCCTACGGCAAGCGGCTCGATCAGTGCGCCTTCCAGAGTGCTTACATTGTCCGGAAGCTTGAAGCAAAGATCTGCTTCATGAGCTACATATTCCTGAAACACACCGTCTACCGGAGGAGTAGCAAAAAATACCACATCAGGACAGAGATTATATTTTCCTTCTTTACAAAATTCACAGTGTCCGCAGGTTCTGCCCGGTTCCAGTGCAACTCTGTCGCCTGCCTTCAGGTGCTTTACATTCTTTCCCACTTCAACCACTGTTCCGCCCGGTTCATGTCCCAGTACAAAAGGAGGTTTCACCACATAATCTCCAATGGCTCCCGTTTCATAATAATGAAGGTCACTTCCGCAGATACCTACATATTCCAGCTGTACCAGAACTTCATTATCTTTAGGCTGTGGGATGTCACGCTCTTCAAATCCCATTTTTCCGATACCAAGCATAACTGCTGTTTTCATTTTACCTTCCATTGTCTTTCTCTCCTTTTTTATTATCT
>NZ_CABVDF010000217.1:0-5052 GCF_902497045.1 uncultured Blautia sp.
AAAACACTTCTTTTGCATTGTACTTGTAAAGGAGGTGTTTTTTTATGATAAAGAAAAACAAAATAACAGCAGCAATGGTTCTTCTGGGGATGCTCGGAAGTATTCTGGCGGGGCAGGGAGACCGTACCGTAAAGGGAGCAGCACAGACGGAGCCTTTAAAGGTAACTCTTTTGAAGGTCGGGAAGGCAGATGCCATTGCCATACAGACAGAAGAAAATACCATGGTGATCGATACAGGGGAAGAGGAAGATGGAGAGGAGCTTGTACTTTATTTGAAAAACCAGGGAATCTCTCAGGTGGATACGCTTCTGATCACACATTTTGACCAGGATCATGTTGGAGGAGCAGATACACTGATAGAATCCATGGATGTAGGAAGAGTGCTGGTTCCGGATTACGAGGGAATCTCCACGGAATATCAGGATTTTATGATCGCTCTGGAGGAAAAGGGCATGAGGGCAGAACGTTTGAAAAAGGCAGAAGAGTTTGAATTGGGCAGTGCAAAAGTGTTTGTAGAGCCGCCTGCATCCTGTGAGATCAAAGATGGAGAAGCGGAGGTAGATAATAATTTTTCAATTATTACTACGATTACTCATGGAAAAAACAGGCTTCTGTTTACCGGAGATGCAGAAAAACAGAGGATCCGGCAGTGGCTGAAGGACGGACGGGCAGAGAAATGCGATTTTTTGAAGGTTCCTCATCATGGCGTGTATAATACCGCACTACAGGATCTCTTTGAAGCAGTTGCTCCAGAGTATGCAGTAATCTGTTCTTCCAATAAGAATCCTGCAGATTCCCAGACCATTGAATTGTTAAAGAAGTATAACACCCATGTTTTTGAGACGAAAGACGGAAATATCACAGTGATCAGCGATGGAACATCTCTGGAAATGAAACAGGATCTGGAGCATTAGGAGGGAGAGCGTATGGCACAATCAGTTTTTAACCGTTATGAAAAAAAATATCTGATGCCGGAACCGGTATATCTGGAACTGAGAAAACGGCTGGCACCTTATATGCAGGAAGATGAATATGGACTTCACACAATATGCAACATTTATTATGACACCAGGGATTCCTATCTGATACGCCGGTCTATCGAGCATCCGGTTTACAAAGAAAAACTCAGACTGAGAAGCTATGGGATTCCTACGTTGGATTCAAAAGTTTTTCTGGAAATCAAGAAAAAATATAGAAAAGTTGTTAATAAAAGAAGAATCCAGCTTACTTTAAGAGAAGCTTATGATTACATAGAACATGGAATCCGGCCAGAACAGGACAGTCAGATCCTTCACGAAATTGACTTCTTTTTACAGAGATATCCTCTGGTGAAAGGTTTATATCTGGCGTATGACAGGATCGCGCTTTTTGGAAAACAGGATGCATCCTTTCGGGTGACTTTTGATCAGAACATACGAAGCCGGCATGTGGCAATGGGACTGGAAAACGGAGATGCAGGCGAAAAGCTTCTGCCAGAAGGATATTATTTAATGGAAAGTAAAATTATGGGTGCAGCTCCTCTTTGGTTTACAGAAATTTTATCGGAGTTGTCTGTTTACCCGGTTTCTTTTTCAAAATATGGAAACATTTACAAAAAAGAGCATAATTCTTTTGATGCAGAACAGTTAATGGTTCACAGAATGGAAAACTGGAATGAGATAAGGAGGACAAAGGTATGTTAAACAGTATTTTTCATGCAGGGACATTTTCAATAGAAGCAGTATTGACAGCTATGGCAGCAGCTCTGATTCTTGGGCTGGTGATCGCTATAATCTATAAACAATCAGGAATCCATATTGGAAGTTTTGCTGTGGTTCTGGCGGTGCTTCCACTTCTGGTCAGCGTGGTCATTCTGATCGTAAACGGAAATCTGGGAACTTCGGTTGCCGTTCTTGGAGCTTTTGGCCTTATAAGATTTCGCAGTGCGCCCGGAACAGCAAGGGAGATTGGCTTTATCTTTTTTGCAATGGCAGTAGGGCTTGCATCCGGCATGGGATTTATTTCTCTTGCTGTTCTGATTACCATGACAGCGGGGATTTTTATATTGGTTCTGGAGAAACTTCAGTTTGGAAATCCTGTTTCCAGGGAGAGAGAACTTCGAATTACCATCCCGGAGGATCTGAATTATATGGGAGTTTTTGATGATCTTTTTCAGACCTATACAAAATTTTCACATCTGGAACGGGTAAAGACAACGAATATGGGAACTATGTATGAACTGTCTTATCGGGTGGAACTAAGAAATATGGCAAAAGAAAAAGAATTTATTGACGAGCTCCGGTGTCGGAATGGAAACCTTTCTATTATATATGGTCTTGTTCCCCGTGAGAAAAATGAGCTATAATAAAGAAAATATATGGGGGTTCCATACAGGGATAAGGAGAACGAATCATGCTGGTATTTGCTGCGCTGGCCTACAGTAAGCCGGAAAACAGAGAAACAATAAATATAGATGAAACTGTCTTTTACAGGATTTCCGCAGGGGAAAAGGAGGCATTTTGTCAGTTATACGAAAAGACAAGCAATGTGATCTTTTCTTATGCACTGTCACTGCTGCGAAACAGAGAGGACGCAGAGGATGCCATGCAGGAGACCTTTTTAAAAATACGTTCAGCGGCTCATTTATATCGCCCTATGGATAAGCCAATGGCATGGATTTTTACCATAGCCAGAAATGTCTGTCTGATGAAATTCAGAAAGCAGAAACATTATTCTGCTGTTTCTGTAGATGAGTTAAGGGAGATCCCGGACTGCAGTGATATCCGGGATCGTGAGGATCGTATTGTCCTGGAAACAGCATTTCAGATTTTGACAAAGGAGGAATGTCAGATCATAGTCTTGCATGCAGTATCAGGAATGAAACACAGAGAGATCAGCGAACTTATGCATCTGCCGTTGTCAACGGTTTTGTCACGGTATAACAGAAGCATAAAAAAACTTCGGGGACAGCTGGAGGGATTATTATGAAAAATATCACAGAGTCTTATCTGAAGGAACGTCTGAAAAATGCAGTAGAGCAGATTTTACCGGATAAGGCGGAGGAAATATGGGCGCAGCCGGTGGAAAAAGCCTCCGGTGACGAATGGTTTCTGGATGGTCTGGACAGACATGTTCACACTGCTGCAAAAGTTATAAAGATTGTGTCTGCAGCAGCTGCCTGTTTTGTGATTGGTATGTTTTCCTATTATATGATTGTACTGCAGTCTCAGGCAACGGTGTATCTGGATGTAAATCCCAGCATACAGTTTGAACTGAACAGCAGAGAAGAAGTTATTTCTGCCGAGGCCGCCAATCAGGACGGGGAAATAATTCTTGAAGATATGGATCTGAAACATACAGATCTGGATGTTGCCGTAAATGCCATTTTTGGATCTATGGTCAAGCATGGATATCTAAGTCAGGCAGAGAATATGGTTCTGCTTTCTGTAGACAGCAGCAATCCAAATAAAAGCGAAAAACTTCGCACAGAGATATCCAAAGAAATCAGCAGCTGTCTGGATTCCATGGTAGGATCAGCCTCTGTTTTTGACCAGGATGTATATGTGGATGATGAATTAAAAGCAATGGCGGAACAATATGAAATCACTCCAGGAAAGGCGGAGCTGATACGGAAGCTGACTTCGGAGAATCCAAAGCTGAATTATGCACAGCTGGCATCTCTGCCCATTAAAGATCTGGTAGAAAGGCTGAACCAGGAAGGCATCGATTTAAGAGAGTATGCCAATTATACTGGAAATGGTTATATCCTGGAACCGGAAGAAGAGGACGACTCAGAAGAGCCGGAAAAGGAAAGTAATGATAAAGATCAGGAGGATGACAGAGATACAGATTCTCAGGATAAAGAGGAAGAAGATGATGATTCCGAAGAAGGCAGGCGTCAGGGCGCGCTTCCTCTGAATGGCCCGTCACAGAGAAATGAAGCCTCGGTATCTTCTGTAAGCAGACCTGAATCGGAAGAACCGGAATATGAAGCTCCAGAGCCGGAGGAACCAGCGTATGAAGTTCCGGAACCAGAGTATGAAGAACCGGAATATGAAGAGCCAGAGTATGAAGAACCGGAAGCAGATGACGATGGGGAGGAGGATGACTGAGAACTATCTTTTTTGCAGGTGTTTTTTATAAAAAATGCCAGTTTACAATCCTGAAAATCTAAAATATAATGGAAAAATGAGAACGATTCCATATTGGACAGATTTTGGGAGGATACAGAAGATGAGCAAAAAAATTATTTTTCTTGACATAGACGGAACATTGACAGAGCCGGGGCGCAACGTGCCCCCGGCTTCTGCTCTGGAAGCGGTAAAAAATGCACGAAAAGCAGGAAATCTTGTGTTCCTGTGCAGCGGAAGAAATTATGGGATGCTTTCCCCTCTTCTTGCTTATGGTTTTGACGGTGCCGTAGCCAGCGCAGGCGGGTATATTGCATGTGGAGAGCAGGTAATCTATGACTGCCCTATGACAGAAGAACAGAAGGAAAAAGTCATGAAGACGTTGGAAGAAAATGGTGTGTACCGTACGGCAGAGTGCGTAGAAGGTGCTTATGCTGATGAAGGACTTGAAGACTTTTTGAGAGAAAGCTTTGGAAAAAACGGAAGCAGTGAATTGATTCGCTGGAGAGAAATGATAAAAAAATCCTTTCATATCCGGCCGATGGAAGAATATGCAGGCCAGCCGGTATACAAATTTGTTGTAATGAGCCCTTCTATGGATAATCTGAATCGATCCAAAAGAGTTTTGGAAAGTGAGTTTCAGTTTTGTATCCAGGATGATTCCAGGGGGATTGTAAACTGTGAAATCATTAATCGGAAATTTAATAAGGGTATGGGAGTAAAGCGAGTCTGCGAATATTATCAGATTCCAATCAGTGATGCCGTAGGATTTGGAGACAGCATGAATGACAAGGAAATGCTGGAGACAGTTGGGCTTAGCATCTGTATGGAGAATGGAAACGAAGCTGTGAAAAAAATTGCAGATGAGGTATGTCCGCCGGTAACTGAGGATGGTCTCTGGAAAGCTTTTCAGAAGTACAATCTGATGTAAAAAAATAATTTC